>DASVLM010000531.1:0-17209 GCA_036384875.1 Noviherbaspirillum sp. | reverse complement strand
CGCCATGTCCTTGTCGCCGGTCGACACGATGGTGTTCATGCCATGCTTCACCGCGTCCACCGCCAGCGTGCCGATCACATCGTCGGCTTCGATGCCTTCCACCATCAGGATCGGCCAGCCGAGCGCGCGCACTGCTTCATGGATGGGCTCGATCTGCTTCGCGAGGTCTTCCGGCATCGATGGCCGGTGCGCCTTGTATTCGGGATAGAGGTCGTCGCGGAAGGTCTTGCCTTTTGCGTCGAATACACAGGCGATGTATGCTGCAGGAAAGTCGTTGCGCAGCTTGCGCAGCATATTGATGATGCCGTAGATGGCGCCGGTGGGCGCGCCTTCAGTATTGCGCAGGTCCGGCATCGCGTGGAACGCGCGATAGAGATAGCTGGAACCGTCAACCAACAACAGGGTTTTGTTCATATGATGTCAAAAGGAAAAAACATTCCGCGTCTTCGCGAGATCGCCGACATTGATCGCGCGACCGCAAAAAAGGCGCGGGAGTCGTGGCACATCCTGACGATTATGGCAGAGTTTATCGATGCCTCCGAAAGGCTGGCCGAGGCACGGCCGGCGGTGTCGATCTTCGGTTCGGCGCGCATCAAGCCCGACAATCCATATTACGAGAAGTGCGTCGACATCGCCCGCAGGCTGTCGGATGCCGGCCTGGCAGTGATCTCCGGCGGCGGGCCGGGCATCATGGAAGCGGCCAACAAGGGCGCGTTCGAGGGTGCGTCGTCGTCGATCGGGCTCAACATCGAACTGCCGCATGAACAGAGAAGCAATCCTTGGCAGAACATTTCCCTCAACTTCCGCCACTTCTTCGCCCGCAAGGTCGCCTTCGTCAAGTACGCGGATGCCTATGTGGTGCTGCCGGGAGGATTCGGCACGCTGGATGAACTGTTCGAGGCGCTGACGCTGATCCAGACCGGCAAGTCGCGCCGCATTCCACTGATCCTGGTCGGCACCACGTTCTGGGGCGGCCTGCTCGACTGGTTCCGCGCGCGCCTGGTGACTGATGGCATGATTGACGCCAAGGATCTCGACCTGGTGCAACTGATCGATGAACCGGCGCACATCGTGGATGCGATCTTCGCGTTCTACGAAGCGCGCAACGACCTGCTGACGGCGGACAGCAAGGAAGCCGGCGCCTATTTGTAGCCGGCCTTGCGCGAATCCGGATATAAATCCGACCTTTGCGCGTTCCCGGCCAAAGCACTTCACCGCCAGACCGCAGCCACGCCGGGTCAGTTTGTCTTATCCGGCACGGTGCGGTTTGCTAAAATGCCTTAATGAAGCGGATTGCGCGCGTTTCGCTAGCGGACGCCGCGACGCCAGGCTGGCGGCTGTCTGCGCCGCATTTCCGACACTGACTCCAACGACATCATGCGATCACTCAAGGTTTGGCCCATTGCAGCGGGCTTCGTTGCAAGCTGCGCAACGATACTTCCGGCCGCCGCACAGCAAAACAATGCGCCGCCCCCGCCGCAAATGGAAAAGCTCGAAGAGGGCCAGGAACCGGCCGTCACCATCCGCAAGCCGGGCGAGGAGCGCAAGATCGAGGAAAAGCGCGCTCCCGGCGGCAAGGTGAAAGAGATCAAGGTCACCAAAGGCAAGAACACCTATTACCTCAAGCCGAACGAACCGGCCGGCAGCGCCCAGCCTGGCGACCAGGAAGGCGCGGCCAACCGCGGGGCGCAATGGGAAGTAATGGAGTTCGACCTCGGCCGCCGCAAGGCGAAGGAAGGCGAACCGCAACAGGCCGCTCCCGCCGCCCCGCCGCCCGCGCAACCCGCCAACAAGAAATAACCATTCCCTTACACGACTCGTCACATGGCAGTTTTCACACCGGTCACCCTGGATGACCTTACGCAATGGATTCGGCAATTCAACCTCGGCAAGGCACTTGCGCTCAAGGGCATTTCTTCCGGTATTGAAAACACCAACTTCTTCCTGACGACCGAAGCAGGCGAATACGTCCTGACCATTTTCGAGAAACTGACGTTCGAGCAGTTGCCGTTCTACCTCGAACTGATGCGCCACCTTGCCGACCGCGACGTGCTGGTGCCGGCGCCGGTCGCCAACAAGGAAGGGCGCATCCTGCATGAACTCCACGGCAAGCCGGCGTCCATCGTCTCCAAGCTGGACGGCGAATCGCAGCTCGATCCGAAGCCGGTGCATTGCGCGGCGGTCGGCGCGATGCTGGCGAAAATGCATCTCGCCGGACAGGACTTCGGCATCCACCAGCCCAACCTGCGTGGCATCGACTGGTGGCTTGCCACCACGCCGGTGGTGCTGCCCTACCTGCCGGAAGATGCGCAACACCTGCTGCGCGCCGAGATCCATACGCAGGAAGCCTTCCACGCGTCGGCCAGCTACCGCCAGCTGCAACGCGGCCCGGTGCACGCCGACCTGTTCCGCAACAACGTGATGTTCGACGGCGAAAGGCTGACCGGGTTCTTCGATTTCTACTTCGCCGGCTGCGACACCTGGCTGTTCGACGTGGCGGTCACGGTCAACGACTGGTGTATCGACCTGGCAACCGGCGTGCTGGACGAAGCACGCGTGCGTGCAATGCTCGACGCCTACCATGCGGTGCGTCCCTTCACTGCAGCCGAGCAGGCGTCCTGGCAGCCGATGCTGCAAGGCGCCGCGCTGCGCTTCTGGCTGTCGCGGCTGTACGACTTCTACCTGCCGCGCGAGGCGGAAATGCTGACGCCGCACGACCCGGCGCATTTCGAGCGCATCCTGCGCCAGCGCATCACCAACCCGCCGCCGGCACTGTTCTGACCATGGGCAAGCTTCCCGCAAGCACCGGCTGGCTCTGGGTCAAGGAAGGCTTCGCGCTGTTCCGCAAGCAGCCTTTCGAGATGTCCACGCTCTTCCTGAGCTACATGTTCCTGATGCTGGCGCTCGGCCTGCTGCCGGCCGTCGGCCAGATCCTGCCGATGCTGCTGGTGCCGGTCTTCTCGATGTCCTTCATGCAGGCCTGCCTGCAAGTGGAACAGGGCCACAAGGTGTATCCCAGTCTCCTGCTGGTCGGCTTCCGTTCGCCTGCGCTGCCCAACCTGATCAAGCTTGGCGTGCTTTACCTGCTGGCGGCCGTGCTGGCGGTTGCAGCGTCCGCGCTGGTGGATGGCGGCGTGTTCTGGGCACTCATGAGCGGGCAGCGCGAACTGGATGCGCAAACCGTGCGCAACTCCAATCTGTCGCTGGCCATCATATTCTCCGCGGCAGTCTATACGCCGGCAGCGATGGCTTTCTGGTATGCCGCACCGCTCGTGATGTGGCAACGCATGGGCGTATTCAAGGCGATTTTCTACAGTTTTTTTGCGGTGCAGCGATCCGGTCGCGCATTCCTCGTCTACGGTCTTGCCTGGGCCTTGATCGGCGTTCTGATGCCCGCCATGCTGAGCAGCGTCATCGCCCTCGTATTCGGGCGCGCGATGGTGGTCATGCTGGTGCTGCTGCCGTTGTCGCTGATGCTGACAATCGTGATGTACTGCTCCTTCTACCCCACGTACACACATATCTTCGGCAGGCCGGCAGCAAGCGGCGAAACTTGATTTTCAAAGAGTTGTTTCCCGGAAAAAATCGATATACTGCGAGAAACACCGGCAAGGGCCGCGCATGTCGGCCAGGTGCAGTTGGAGGAATGCGATGCTCAAGAAGATCAACATCAAGCAGCTCAAGATCGGGATGTTCATCCACGACCTGAGCTGCAATTGGTTGGATCATCCCTTCATGCGCAATCGCTTCGTCATCACCACCGATGCCGAGATTCGCAAGATCGTGGATGCCGGCATCCACGAGATGGTGATCGACACCGACAAGGGCCTCGACGTGCAGGACGCTCCCACGGTGCAGGAAGCGAACCAGGCGCTCGAGAGCGAAATCCTCAAGATGGCCAGCCGCACCGCCGCGCCGCAATTGCGGGTATCGGTCGCCGCCGAACTGGCACGCGCGAAGAAGGTGAAGGACCAGGCGCACCAGCTGGTGCGCACAGTAATGCATGATGCGCGCCTGGGCAAGGCGATCGAACTCGACCAGGTCGAGCCGGTCGTGCAGAACATCACCGAATCCATCCTGCGCAATCCCGGCGCGCTGGTCGGCATGCTGCGCATCAAGAACAAGGACGATTACACCTTCCTGCATTCGGTCAGCGTCTGCACGCTGCTGGTGGCGTTTTGCCGCTCCATGGGCATGGATGGCGAACTGACCCACCAGGCCGGCCTGGGCGGACTGCTGCACGATACCGGCAAGGCGTTGGTGCCGGACGAGGTGCTTAACAAACCCGGCCGCCTGACCGACGAGGAATTCGCGATCATTCGCAAGCATCCGTCGGACGGCTACGACATCCTGCTCAAATCGCCCGAAGTCGGCGAGATTCCGCTCGATATCACCCTGCATCATCACGAGCGTTTCGACGGCAGCGGCTATCCGCACAAGCTGCCCGGCGAGAAGATTTCGCAGATGGCGCAGATGGCTGCCATCGTCGATGTGTACGATGCGATCACTGCCGATCGCTGCTATCACAAGGGCATGTCGGCAGCGGAAGCGCTGCGCAAGATCTACGAGTGGAGCAAGTTCCACTTCAACCCGCAACTGGTGCAGGCTTTCATGCGCTGCGTCGGCATCTACCCGGTGGGCACGCTGGTGCTGCTGGAATCGGGGCGGCTCGGCGTGGTGACGGAGCCGCACGAAACCAACCTGCTGGCGCCGAAGGTCAACGTCTTCTTCAGCACCAAGTCCAATACCTACATCAAGCCGATGGAAGTCGACCTCTCCAAGCCGCTCGGCATGGGCGGCGGCGACAAGATCGTGAGCCACGAAGCGCCGGAGAAATGGCGCGTGGAGCCGATGAAATTCTTCAACCTCGCGCAGTAAGGCGAAGCGCCGCAGAGGACGCTGCGGACATCACGCGCGCGCCACGCGTTCCAGTTTCGCCACGTTCAAGTCAAGCAGCTTCATCCCGGCGCGGCCGAAGTTGATATGCGCGCGGCAGTTCACGCCGCTGCCTTCGAGGTTGACAATCACACCCTCGCCGAATTTCGCATGCATCACTGTTTCGCCGATGCGCCAGCCGGCATCCTGGCGGGCAAAGGATTGCGCGATCTTGTTCGCCGCAGCTTCGGGCGGCTCGTCCCACGCGGACTTGCGATGGCCGAACCAGCTGTGCTGCTGCACCTTGGCCGACAGCCATTTCAACGAATCTTCCGGCAATTCGTCGAAGAAACGCGAGCGCATGTTGTAGCGCGTCTGGCCATGCAGCATGCGCGTCTGCGAGAAGCTCATGTAAAGACGCTTCCTCGCACGCGTGATCGCCACGTACATCAGGCGGCGCTCTTCCTCGATGCCACCCTCTTCCTGCGCGCTGTTCTCATGCGGGAACAAGCCTTCTTCGAGACCGGTGATGAACACCGCGTCGAATTCCAGTCCCTTCGCCGAATGCACCGTCATCAATTGCAGCGCATCCTGTCCGGCTTGCGCCTGGTTGTCACCGGCTTCAAGCGACGCGTGCGAAAGGAAGGCAGACAAAGGCGACATCACTGTCGGCAGCGGCGCATCGGCATCCAGCACCTCGACGCCATCGGCAGTTGTCAATGCTTCGCCTGCCACCTGTTGCGCCTTCGGGCCGAGGAAGGCCGGCGCATCGATGCCGAAGCCTTCTTCAGAGACGAACAGCATCGCCGCACTGACCAGCTGCTCCAGGTTCTCGATGCGGTCCGCGCCTTCCTTCTCGGTGTGGTAGTGCGTGATGAGTCCGCTCATGTCGAGCATGACCTGCACCATTTCCTGCAGCGGCAGGTTCTGCGTCTCGAAGCGCATGGCTTCGACAAGCTTGACGAAGGAGCCGAGCGAAGTGCCGGCCTTGCCCGTCACGTAGGGCACGGCGGCGTAGAGCGAAATACCGTACTGCTTCGCCGCGTCTTGCAATTGTTCGAGCGATCGCGCGCCGATGCCGCGCGTCGGAAAATTCACCACGCGCAGGAAGGCGGAATCGTTGTGCGGGTTGTCCATCAGCTGCAGGTAAGCGATCGCATGCTTGATTTCGGCACGCTCGAAGAAACGCTGCCCGCCATACACGCGATACGGAATGCCGGCATTGAAGAGCGTGTGTTCGATCACGCGCGATTGCGCATTCGAACGATACAGGATCGCAATCTCGCTGCGCGCCGCGCCTTCCGCGATCAGGGTCTTGGCCTGCTCGATCACCCACTGCGCTTCAAGGATGTCGCTGCCGGCCTCGAACACGCGCACCTGCTCGCCATGGCCGGCATCGGTGCGCAGGTTCTTGCCGAGACGCTTGCTGTTGTGCGCAATCAGCGTGTTGGCTGCATCGAGGATGTAGCCGTGCGAACGGTAGTTCTGTTCGAGCTTGATCAGATTCTGCACGCGGAATTCACGTTCGAACGCGGCCATATTGCCGACGTTCGCGCCGCGAAAGGCATAGATGCTCTGGTCATCGTCGCCCACCGCGAATACTGCATTGTCTTCGCCAGCCAGCAGCTTGAGCCACTTGTATTGCAGGTCGTTGGTATCCTGGAACTCGTCGACCAGAATGTGCCTGAAGCGCGACTGGTAATGCTCGCGTAGCGGCTGGTTGCGCATGAGCAGCTCATAGGTGCGCAGCAGCAGCTCGGCAAAATCCACCACGCCTTCGCGCTGGCACTGCTGGTCGTAGAGGTCGTACAACTCGACGAACTTGCGGTTGTAATCGTCATAGACCTCGACGTCACGCGCACGCAAGCCCTGCTCCTTCGCGCCGTTAATGAAATACATCAGGTTGCGCGGCGGATATTTTTCGTCGTCGATGTTCATCGACTTCAGCAGACGCTTGATGGCCGACAACTGATCCGACGAATCGAGGATCTGGAAAGTCTGCGGCAAGCCGGCGTCGCGGTAATGCGCGCGCAGCAAGCGGTTGCACAAACCGTGGAAAGTCCCGATCCACATGCCTCGCGTATTGATCGGCAGCATGCCGCCGAGGCGCGCGATCATTTCCTTTGCCGCCTTGTTGGTAAATGTCACCGCAAGGACGCCAGCAGGAGATACCTGCCCGGTCTGAATCAGCCAGGCAATGCGGGTGGTGAGAACGCGGGTTTTGCCGGACCCGGCACCGGCGAGAATCAGTGCGTGCTGCGGCGGAAGAGTGACGGCGGCGAGCTGCTCGGGATTGAGGTTGTGGAGGAGATTTTGCATCCAGCGATTATAAGCCCGGCGGACAAGTCCGCCGGGCCTCAATCAACCGCTTGCAGGTGCTGCAACGCAAGCCGCCATAGCAATCCATCAACAGTGATCTTCAGCTGCGCCATGGCAGTTTGAGCCGCTTGCCGTCCGGCAGGCAGGCCTCAACGGGCATCATGCTGAAGAGGGCAATCGTTTGCATCAGCGTCGTCTGGCCCGGCAACCGCATGATGCCGCCACGCCTGAGGGCGTTCATCGAACTGCTTGCCGCTGCGACGCTTGACGGCGCCAAAGCTCGTCGCCGATAATCGATCCGACAACTTCCACATATTTCCATGCCTGCACAACACTGCCTTCGCTCGCTGCTTTCGCGCCTCATCGCGCAGGCACCGGTACGCGTGGCATCTGCAGGCAAATCGAAAAAACAGCCGCTCATCTGACCGGGGCGTGCTGTCCCGTCAGGTGGGCTGACAGGACAGCAAGCGCAAAGGCCGGATACATCCTCCTCTGAACACGCATTCTGCAGACTTCCTGATGGTGACCTGTCGGTCTGACCATAGGAGTTTCACATGCAGCGTTTTGCAGGTATCTGGGTGGCGCTCGCCACCCCCTTTCACAACGATGAACTCGATTTGCCCGCATTGCGATCGCTGGTCCGCAGGCTGGCATCCGCCGGAGTAGCAGGCCTTGTCGTATGCGGGTCGACGGGCGAGGCCGCCGCGCTTAGCGAGGCGGAACAACTGATCGTGCTGGATACGGTGATCGAGACCGTACCGGATTGCCCGGTAGTGATGGGCCTCGCAGGCAACAACCTGCGCTCGGTGATGGCACGATTGCACGACATGCAGAAGCGGCCGCTGGCCGGCATCCTCGCCCCGCCGCCGTATTACATCCGGCCGTCTCAGGCAGGGCTGGCGACTTACTTCGAGACGCTGGCCGACGCTTCCGATGTGCCGCTACTGCTCTACAACATTCCCTATCGCACTGCCGTGGCAATCGAATTCGAGACCTTCGCCCGGCTGGCGCAACATGAACGCATCGTAGGCGTAAAGGATTGCGGCGGCGACCAGATGCTGACGATGCGCCTCATTGCCGAAACCGGATTGCAAGTGCTGACTGGCGAAGATTCGCAACTGCTGAGCAATCTGGCATTGGGCGGCGCCGGCGGCATCATGGCAGCAGCACATCTGCGCCCCGACTTGTTTGTGGAGATCTTTGCCAATATGCAGGCTGGACGCATGGCCGAAGCCCGTGCCGTTTTCTATCGCTTGCTGCCACTGATTCGCTTGCTGTTTGCCGAACCAAATCCGGGTCCGTTGAAAGCCGCACTGGCGATCACAGGAGAGATGCACAATGATGTGCGTTCGCCGATGCAATCCGCATCGGGCGCCTTGACCGAACGGCTCGGTGCTGTGCTGCATGCGTTGGACATTGCTTGAGGAAAGCAAAGCCTCATGGAAACTGGTTAGCGCGTGCTGGTTGCGCATGCGCGAACCTGCTCTTTGCCGCATGTTCGAAATCGCCCGCAATCATGCCGCCGCGCGACCAACCGGCATTGCGCTTTACAATAGCCAAAACCATGATGCCGCCCACAAGGATCAATCGATGGAACAAAACACGTTGCAGATCGACCCGGCCGATGAAAATGACTGGTCCGCCATCCGCGCCCAGTATCGGGTAAGCAAAGATTTTATCAACCTGGAAAACGGCTTTTTCGGCATTCCGGCGGGCCCCGTGCTCGACGCACAGGAAGAGTACAACCGCCTGGTCAACCGCGAAGGCGCCTTCTTCATGCGCACCAAATTCGAGGACCGCGTCGAGAAAGTGGTGCGCCAGCTTGCCGCCTTCAGCGGAGTGTCGGCAGATGAACTCGCCATCGTGCGTAACCCGACCGAAGGAATGAACATCCTGCTCCAGGGTTATCCCTTCAAGGACGGCGATGAAATCCTGATGGGAAACCAGGATTACGACAGCGTCAGCGCCACCGTCGACATGCTGGAGCAGCGCGGGCGCGTCAAGGCCGTGCGCGTGCCGCTGCCGTTTCATCCGGACAGCGACGAGCAACTGGTGTCGCTGTACGAGCGGGCGATCACGCCTCGCACGCGAGTCATCGTCCTCACGCACCTGCTGCATCGCACGGGGCTGATCCTGCCGGCAGCAAAAATCTCTGCGATGGCGCAGGCCCGCGGCATCGACGTCCTCATCGACGCCGCGCACTCCTTCGCGCATCTCGATTATCGACTGCCCGAGCTCGGCAGCAGCTTCGTTGTCAGCCACTTGCATAAATGGATGGGCGCGCCGCTCGGTGTGGGACTGCTGTATATCCGCAAGGACCGCATTGCCGACATCCAGCCCTTCTTTGGCGATGTGGCTTGCGCCGCCGGCGATATCGCCAAGCTCACGCATTTCGGCACCACGCCGCCCGGCCCCATCCTTGCCATCGAAGACGCAATTGCCTTCCATAACCGCATCGGCAGTCGCAACAAGGAAGCGCGGCTGCGTTACCTGAAAGAGTATTGGGTAAGCCGGGTGCGCGCGTTCAAGCGGATTGAAATGCTGGTGCCGGAAGCAGCCGAGCGTTCCTGCGCGATTGCGGCATTCCGCGTCGAAGAGATGGATGGGCAGGACGTGGTGGATTACCTGCTGCGGGAGCACGGCATCTTCACCTGCGCGCCGCAGATCGGCGACGCACGCGTGGTGCGCGTGACGCCGCATCTGCACAACGGCCCCGAGCAGCTGGACAA
Organism: Noviherbaspirillum sp.; assembly: GCA_036384875.1. Classification (GTDB taxonomy): domain Bacteria; phylum Pseudomonadota; class Gammaproteobacteria; order Burkholderiales; family Burkholderiaceae_D; genus Noviherbaspirillum. The sequence continues at coordinate 7,286 of DASVLM010000531.1, read as the reverse complement.
ACTCGTCGCCGCGCTGGAGCGATTCGATTAAAGCCTAGCGGCCGGCGAACAGCTGAACGAAGGCACGCGCCGCCGCTTCCGGATCGTCGGCAAAATAGACGCTGCTGATCGCCGCCACCATGTCGGCGCCCTGCGCTACCAGCGGTACCGAATTCTCCTGCGTCATGCCGCCGATGACGACGTTCGGCACCGGAATTTCCTTCTTTGCCTGCGCCACGATTTCCGGCGGCGTGCTTACTTCATACTTCTTCACGCGCGACGGATAGAAGCCGCCGAAGGCGACATAGCTTGCGCCCGCGGCATGTGCATTGCGCGCCAGCTCCATGCTGCCGTAGCACGACGCGCCGACGATCTTCGACGGCCCGACCGCCGCGCGCACCTGTGCCACCGACATGTCGGTGCCGCCGACATGGATGCCATCCGCATCCAGTTCCATGCACAGCTCGACGAAGTCGTTGACGATGAAAGGCTTGCCGTAGCGGCGGCACAGCGCCAGCAGTTGCGACGCCTGCTCGCGGCGCAGTTCCGGCGATGCGGTCTTGTGGCGGTACTGCACGATCGCGGCACCGCCGCGCAAGCCCGCTTCGGTTGCGGCCAGCATCTTCTGCGTATCGTCCCAGTCGGGCGTGTCGAGATACAGTCCCTTCATACGGCATCCTCAAGAGAAACAAAACGATTCGGAATGCGCTGACCATCGGCGATTGCATACGCCGACACCAGCGCCTCATTGCAATACGCCTGCGCGTCCTCGATGGCCTGCGCCATCGGTTTGCCGCAAGCGAGTAGCGCAGCGATTGCCGACGCCAGCGTGCAGCCGGTGCCATGAAAACTGCCTTCGAGGCGCGGCCAGGTCCAGGTGCAATGATTGCCTTGCGTGAACCAGCGATTCACCACATCAGGCCCCGTACCATGCCCGCCCTTGATCAGCACGTTCGGGCAGTACTGCATCAGCTTTTCGACTTGCGCATCGAGCCGCGTCTCGCCGCTGCACAGCGATACCGCTTCCGGCAGGTTGGGCGTGACCAGCGTTGCCAGCGGCAGCAAGGGTGCGATTGCCTGCACCGCATTGTCTGCCGCGAGCTTGTCGCCGTGTCCGCTGGCGAGCACCGGATCGAGCACCACATGCAGGTTCGGCCGGCGCTGCTTCATCATGCACAGCGTATCGGCGATCGCCTCCGCATTGGCGCGGTTGCCGACGATGCCGATCTTGACCGCGGCAATATCCATCTTCTCGATCAACGCCAGCGCCTGCTGCTGCACCAGCGCTGCAGGCACCGGATGCACGTTGAACACGCGATCGTTGTCCTGCACCGTCAGCGCCGTGACGGCGGTCAGCGGATGCGCACCAAGCGCGGACACTGCCTGGATGTCTGCCTGCAATCCTGCTCCGCCGCTCGGGTCCGAGCCGGCGAAAATCAGGACGCTGGGGCGCATCATGATGTCGCCCGCCCTTCCATCGGCGATGACGGCGATGCAGCGAACTTCTTCGGAATGCGTCCCGCGAGATAGGCATCTCGGCCTGCTTCGACGGCCAGCTTCATTGCGCGCGCCATGCGGATCGGGTCCTTCGCGCCGGCGATCGCGGTGTTCATCAGCACGCCGTCGCAGCCGAGTTCCATTGCGATTGCGGCATCGGACGCAGTACCCACGCCGGCATCCACCAGCACCGGCACCTTCGATTGCTCGATGATCAGCGACAGGTTCCACGGATTCAGGATGCCCATGCCGGAACCGATCAGCGACGCCAGCGGCATGACCGCGACGCAACCTATGTCTTCCAGCATCTTCGCCTGGATCGGATCGTCGCTGCAGTAGACCATCACGTCGAAGCCGTCCTTCACCAGTTCCTCGGCCGCCTTCAGCGTTTCGGGCATGTTGGGGAACAGCGTCTTCTGGTCGCCCAGCACTTCGAGCTTCACCAGCTTGTGGCCGTTCAGCAGCTCGCGCGCCAGTTGCAGCGTGTAGACCGCGTCCTTGGCGTTGTAGCAGCCTGCGGTGTTCGGCAGGATGGTGTACTTGGTCGGCGGCACCACGTCGAGCAGGCTGGGCGCGTTCGGGTCCTGCCCAATGTTTACGCGGCGAATCGCCACCGTGATGATGTCCGCACCGCTGGCTTCGGTAGCGCGACGGGTTTCATCGAGGTCCTTGTACTTGCCGCTGCCGACCAACAGGCGCGAGCGGTAGGTTTTGCCGGCAATAGTGAGGCCGGAATCCTGGTTGGTTTGTTCACTCATGCATTTCTCCCGGCGGTTTTTCAACCGCCTCCTATGGCCTTCACAATATCGACCTTGTCGCTGGGCTGGAGCACCCGCTCCGACCATTTGTGGCGCGGCACGATTTCGCGGTTGATCGCCACCGCCAGCGACTTGTTGGCCAAGTCGAGCGAAGCGATCAATCCCTGCACGCTCTGGTTCTCACCGATCGCGTGCGGCGCACCGTTCAGTTCGATTTCCATGGAGCCCATTGTCAGCCTCACTGCTTGCGATACAGTTCCGCGCCGGTCTTCACAAACTCGACGGCCTTCACTTCCATGCCCTTCTTCAGCGCCTCGTCGTCCGAGATGCCTTGCGAAGCGGCGAAGTCACGCACGTCCTGCGTGATCTTCATCGAGCAGAAGTGCGGGCCGCACATCGAGCAGAAGTGCGCCACCTTGGCGGAATCCTTGGGCAAGGTTTCGTCGTGGAATTCGCGCGCCTTGTCCGGGTCGAGGCCGAGGTTGAACTGGTCTTCCCAGCGGAATTCGAAGCGCGCCTTCGACAGCGCGTTGTCGCGGATCTGCGCACCCGGATGGCCCTTGGCGAGGTCGGCTGCGTGCGCCGCCAGCTTGTAGGTGATGATGCCGTCCTTCACGTCCGCCTTGTTCGGCAGGCCGAGGTGTTCCTTCGGCGTCACGTAGCACAGCATCGCGGTGCCGTACCAGCCGATCATCGCGGCGCCGATGCCGGAGGTGATGTGGTCGTAGCCCGGCGCGATGTCGGTGGTCAACGGCCCCAGCGTGTAGAACGGCGCTTCGTGGCAGTCCTTCAGCTGCAGGTCCATGTTTTCCTTGATCAGGTGCATCGGCACGTGGCCGGGACCTTCGATCATCACTTGCACGTCGTGCTTCCATGCGATCTGCGTCAGTTCGCCCAGCGTCTTCAGCTCGCCCAGTTGCGCTTCGTCGTTGGCGTCGTAGATCGAGCCTGGACGCAGGCCATCGCCCAGCGAGAAGGACACGTCGTAGGCCTTCATGATTTCGCAGATGTCTTCGAAGTGCGTGTACAGGAAGGATTCCTTGTGATGCGCGAGGCACCACTTCGCCATGATGGAACCGCCGCGCGAGACGATGCCCGTCATGCGCTTGGCGGTGAGCGGCACGTACTGCAGGCGCACGCCGGCATGGATGGTGAAGTAGTCCACGCCCTGCTCGGCTTGCTCGATCAGCGTGTCGCGGAAGATTTCCCAGGTCAGATCTTCGGCCTTGCCGTTGACCTTTTCCAGTGCCTGGTAAATAGGCACCGTGCCGATCGGCACCGGCGAATTGCGGATGATCCACTCGCGTGTTTCATGGATGTGCTTACCGGTGGAAAGATCCATTACCGTGTCGCCGCCCCAGCGGATCGCCCAGGTCATCTTCTCGACTTCCTCGCCGATGGACGAAGTCACCGCCGAGTTGCCGATGTTGGCGTTGATCTTCACCAGGAAGTTGCGGCCGATGATCATCGGCTCGATTTCCGGGTGGTTGATGTTGGCGGGGATGATGGCGCGGCCGAGTGCGATTTCGGAACGCACGAATTCCGGCGTGATCTCTTCGGGAATGGCGGCGCCGAAGGATTGCCCCGGATGCTGGCGACCCATCAGGTCGGCCAGCTTCTGCCCCATCGGGCCGGATGCCTTCAGGTTTTCGAGGTATTCCTTGCGGCGCAGGTTTTCGCGGATGGCGATGTATTCCATCTCCGGTGTGATGATGCCCTGGCGCGCGTAGTGCATCTGCGTCACGTTCTTGCCTGCCTTCGCGCGACGCGGCTTGCGGTGCAGGTTGAAGCGCAGCTCGGCGAGCTTCGGGTCGTTCAGGCGTTCGATGCCGTACTTGGACGTCGGACCGGCCAGTTCCTCGGTGTCGCCGCGCTCGGCGATCCAGCCCGCGCGCAAGGCGGGCAGGCCGGAGCGGATGTCGATCTTTGCTTCTGGATCGGTGTAGGGGCCGGAAGTGTCGTAGACGTAGATCGGCGGATTCTTCTCCGCGCCGAAGGAAGCCGGTGTGTCGGCCTGGCTGATTTCGCGCATCGGCACGCGGATGTCCGGGCGCGAGCCTTCGACGTAAATCTTGCGCGAATTCGGCAGCGGCTGGATGGCAGCGTCATCCACCTTGGCGGTGGCGGCGAGGAATTGCGGATTGGCGTTCATGGTGCTCCTTTGCTAACAGTTGCGCGAAGGAGCACGGAATGGGGGTGCGGCAGGATTTCCGGATGCTTCCCTTCGCTGGCATTACCCAGATCAGGTTCGAGGGTATTTCTCACCCGCCTGCACATGGCAGACAGGACCCCTAGCGTTCGCCGCGGATACCTTTTGGAACAAGGCCTCCAGGCAGCGTTGGCCGAATTATACGCCGGTTGCCGTCAAAGTCAGCCACTACCTCCCTTATAATCGATAGTTTCGCAAAAACATAAGTGAATCATGGAATTAGCCAAGTCTTTCGAGCCCGCCGAGATTGAAAAACACTGGCGCGCCGAATGGGAAAAGCGCGGTTACTACACCGCCACGACCAACGCCGACAAGCCGTCGTTCTGCATCCAGTTGCCGCCGCCCAACGTCACCGGCACGTTGCACATGGGCCACGCTTTCAACCAGACGGTGATGGACGGCCTGACGCGCTATTACCGCATGCGCGGCTACAAGACTGCCTGGATTCCCGGCACTGACCACGCCGGCATCGCGACCCAGATCGTGGTCGAACGCCAGCTCGATGCGCAGAAAATTTCGCGCCACGACCTCGGCCGCGAGAAATTCCTGGAAAAGGTCTGGGAATGGAAGGAACATTCAGGCTCGACGATCACCGGCCAGATGCGCCGCCTCGGCGCTTCCACCGACTGGAGCCGCGAATACTTCACGATGGACGAGAAGATGTCGCGCGCCGTGGTCGAAGTGTTCGTGCGCCTGTATGAGCAGGGCCTGATCTACCGCGGCAAGCGCCTCGTCAACTGGGACCCGAAGTTGCATACCGCCGTGTCCGACCTCGAAGTGGTGTCGGAAGAGGAAGACGGCCACATGTGGCACATCCGCTATCCGCTGGCGGATGGCTCGGGCAGCATCACGGTTGCGACCACGCGTCCGGAGACCATGCTGGGCGACGTCGCCGTGGCAGTCGACCCCACCGATGAACGCTACGCCCACCTCGTCGGCAAGATGCTGACGCTGCCGCTGACCGGCCGCCAGATCCCGATCATCAAGGATGAATACGTCGACAAGGAATTCGGCACCGGCTGCGTGAAGATCACGCCGGCGCACGATTTCAACGACTATGCAGTCGGCCAGCGCCACCAGCTCGACAAGATCATTGTCCTCAACCTGGACGGCAGCATTCCGGAATCCGCGCTGGTGATCAAGCACGACAATTCGCGCGACCTCGTCGCGCTGCCTGCGGCCTATGCGGGACTGGATCGGTTCGACGCACGCAAGAAAATCGTCGCCGACCTCGAAGCGCAAGGCTTGCTCGAATCCGTCAAGCCGCACAAGCTGATGGTGCCGCGCGGCGACCGTACCGGTGTCGTCATTGAACCGATGCTGACCGACCAGTGGTTCGTCGCGATGAGCAAAGCCGCGCCCGAGGGAACGCACTTCCCCGGCAAGTCCATCGCCGAGGTTGCGCTGGAAAAAGTTGCCGATGGCTCAATCAAGTTCATTCCCGAGAACTGGACCACCACCTACAACCAGTGGCTCAACAACATCCAGGACTGGTGCATCTCGCGCCAGCTGTGGTGGGGCCACCAGATCCCGGCGTGGTACGACGATGAAGGCAATATCTACGTCGCGCGCAATGAGGAAGACGCGAAGAAGCAGGCCGGCGGCAAGGCGATCCGCCGCGATGACGACGTGCTCGACACCTGGTTCTCCTCCGCGCTGGTGCCCTTCTCCGCGCTCGGCTGGCCGAATGAAACGCCCGACCTGAAGATGTTCCTGCCGTCGTCGGTGCTCGTCACCGGCTTCGACATCATCTTCTTCTGGGTTGCGCGCATGGTCATGATGACCACGCACTTCACCGGCAAGGTGCCGTTCGAGAAGGTCTACGTGCACGGCCTCGTGCGCGATGCGAGCGGGCAGAAGATGTCCAAGTCCAAGGGCAACACGCTGGACCCGATCGACCTGATCGACGGTATCGACGTCGAGTCGCTGGTCGGCAAGCGCACCACCGGCCTGATGAATCCGAAGCAGGCGGAAAGCATCGCGAAGGCAACACGCAAGGAATTCCCGGACGGCATCCCGGCCTTCGGCACCGATGCGCTGCGCTTCACGATGGCGAGCTACGCCTCGCTCGGCCGCAACATCAACTTCGACCTGAACCGCTGCGAAGGCTATCGCAACTTCTGCAACAAGCTATGGAACGCGACGCGCTTCGTGCTGATGAACACCGAAGGCAAGGATTGCGGCTTCGACGCAGCATCCTGCGGCGAAGGCGGCCGCGACTTCTCGCAGGCCGACCGCTGGATTGTCTCGCTCTTGCAGCGAACCGAAGCCGAGGTGGAGAAAGGCTTCGCCGATTACCGCTTCGACAATATCGCCTCCGCCATCTACAAGTTCGTGTGGGACGAATACTGCGACTGGTACCTCGAAGTGGCGAAGGTGCAGATCCAGAACGGCACCGAGGCACAACAGCGCGCCACGCGCCGCACGCTCCTGCGCGTACTGGAAGTGATCCTGCGCCTGGCGCACCCGGTGATTCCATTCATCACCGAGCAACTGTGGCAAAAGATCGCGCCGATGACCGGACGCGAAATGAATCCGGCCGGCGAATCCATCATGCTGCAGCCCTACCCTGCGCCGAATCTGGAGAAGCTGGACGAGCAAGCCGAAGCCTGGATGGCGCAGCTGAAGTCCATGACCGATGCCTGCCGAAATCTGCGTGGCGAGATGCAATTGTCGCCGGCGCAAAAGGTGCCGCTCATCATCGAAGGCGAACAGGCGCTGGCTTTCTTCGGGCCGTACCTGCAAGCGCTCGCCAAGCTGTCCGAGGTGCAGGTCGTCGACAAGCTGCCGGAATCGCCGGCGCCGGTGTCGGTGGTCGGCACGGCCAAGCTGATGCTGAAGGT
>DASVLM010000530.1:0-9453 GCA_036384875.1 Noviherbaspirillum sp. | reverse complement strand
TGGTCATAGCGCGGCGAGAGTTCGACATCAAGGCGATCGGTCAGGTGCCATTGCAGTTTTGCCATGTAAGTGCTGCCGCCCGAGCCATTGGTCTTGTCGCCGTAGGTGAGATTGTCGACATTGCCCGGAAAACGCGTCTTGCTTGCGACGAGGCGATATCCGAACCGATCCGACACTTCGCCGCCATTCGCCACGCCGAGCCGCCATTCGCCGTCACTCGTGTAAAGAGTGCTTGTGGACGTGCGCACCGGACCGGAAATCGGCCTGGTGGTAATGTTGATTGCGCCGGCAATGGCACTCTTGCCGAACAATGTGCTTTGCGGACCCTTCAGGATTTCCACGCGGTCGATGTCGACGAGATCCTGGAATGCACGCACCTGCATGCCGATCGGGATGTCATCGATGATGACCGCCACATCTGCTTCCACACCCACGCCGATCGATGTGGTGCCTATGCCACGCATGTTGATGCCATTGTTTGCAGGCGTGGTGCCGTAGGTAATCGTGAGTGCAGGTGAGAGGTTGACCACGTCCGCCAGTTCGCGCACATGGTTGCGTTCCAGCGTTTGCCTGTCCAGCACGGTGATGGCTTCAGGAACCTGCTCCAAATCCTCAGAGCGTTTATTCGCTGTGACGACGATCTGAGGAATCTTATCCGTTACGGAGGGGGCAGCTGCGGATTCCTGTGCATACGCGACGGTATGAAAAAGACTGGCAAGCGCTGCGGCACAAGCCGATTTTGCGAAGGGAGCGCGCGCGATAGCAGTTGCTCTTCGTGTTGAAGCATGCATGATTGCTCCCCTGTCTCCGGATTCATTATGGCGCGCACCGATCTACGCGGCGTCTCGTTGGCGCATGTGTTTTTATATGACAGATTATGCCAAGGATTTGAATATGCAACCGCTCAATTCAAAATTATCGATCATGACCGCCAGACCGCCATCGAAAGAAAGCATGGCAGGCAGGATTGCACATCGTGCCTGGCTTCACCACCAGTGGCTCTCCGGTGGTGCGGGGCGCCGGAATGTTTGCGAGAACAAGGCTCGTACCCAAGAGTGCGGATAACCCACGGTTTCCTCCGATCGCGTCTCTTTCCACTCCTGGTGCGCTTCAGCCCATGCGGAAGGCGGCGAGAGAGCATCGTTGACCGGTTTGAAGCGCGGGTCGAGCTGCGCGGCGATCCAATAAAGATAGCGAGCCTTTTCTCTTTTGAAGAGCCCGATGAAATCAGACACGCCGGCTTTTGCCCGTGCGCGGTCGAAAGCCGCCTTGGTGTGGACGAATTCCTCGTGCTGGCGCTCGCCGAGCGCGTAGGGCTTGAGCCAATCCAATGCCAGCGTGAGCCGCCCCTCGGTTTCCGGCATGCCATACCAGTCGTGGCCATGGGCTGCAGCGCAGGCCGCCGCCATGATCATCGGTTCCAGCGTATAGACGGTGTAGTGCAGTCCGTCGCGCTCCTCGAAATCGAGCGTGTTGCCGTCCGGCCGGATGTTGCGCATTACGTGGAGCGCGAATGCATGCCTTGCTCGAGCGACGAATTCCGCATCGCCGCAAGCGAACGCGGCGGATGTTCCGATCTTGATGCGATGGCTCTGCCAGTTATTCGTTTCGGTGGACGGGTCGCCGACGATGGGCTTTTCGGCAAGATAACCTCGTGCGAGGCCTGCAGCAAATGCATGTACACGCGCGACGAGATGCGCAGACAGGATGTCCTGCAACAAGTCGAAGCCCCACAGTATGCTGGGCAACTGGGTTTCGTCGATCGGATTGAACGAGGGAGAATAGGAGGCGGTCCAGCCATCGAGATAGGCAATGGCGTGCCGCGCATGCACTTCGTCGCCGGACAGGCGAAACGCGAGTGCCTGCATTCGTACTTCGCGCCAATCGTCCTGCGCTCGCAAGCCGGCGATGCGCAGCGGATGTCCCGGCAAAAGTCCCGCGGTGCGTACCAGGGGGATGGGGCGTGGCGAGCGGCCAAGGGTGAGCCTTGCAGCTTCGATAGCCTGTTCTGCTGCATCGCGGGGTACGAGTTCCCGCAGCCGTCGTGCGCGTTCCGGCGGTGTGAGCGAATAGGGTAGGGAGCTGTCAGGCGCGGAAAGGGTTCCGCCGCCCTGCAGCACGCTGCCGCACCCTGTCAGCACGCCAGCGAGCGCACCAAGCAAGGACCGTCTTACTGACTGAGTCGAAGGGCGGGAATCAAAGGGGATTTTTTTCATGTTGGTAGAAGATGCGCGGCCATTCATGCTACGCCTTTACCTTGACCAGCATCAAGCTCGATGACATTATCGTTACGCAGCGCGCAACACGTTCGTTCGTTTAGTTGACGAGGAATTAATGGGGTATGCAGCCGGGGGCAGATTCGCTTTGAAGTGGCGAGCGAGATCGATTTGGTCGCGCAAGCCAGGGCGTCGGCTCGTTGCGCTGCTGGCAGCATGTCTTCTCGCGTGTCTGCTTCCCGCCACCACAATCTCCGGCACCACTGGCGAGTGGGGTCTGCTATTCGAAGCCGCGCAAGCCGATCCCATGGAACTGATTCAGCGTTCCGAAACCATACTGCGCGAGGCGCGCGCATCAGGCAACAAAGCTGCCGAACTCAGAGGATTGGAAGGCTTGAGCGTTGCGCACCAGTTTCTCTTCGAGTTTTCATCGCTGAAGACTGAAGCGGAAAGGGGTGCCGCATTGGCGCGCGAACTCGGCAATGCCGAAGCGTCGTGTTTCTTCCTGCATTACCAGGCGCTGGCGATGTACGAACGCGGCGGCATCGAAGCAGAAAAGATGCTGCGCGAAGCGAATGAATTGTTCGACCAGGCATTTGAAATCGCCCAACGCAAACGGCTTGTAGAATGCGCGCCCTGGATTCACCTGAGCAAGGGGAAAATATTCAACGCAGTCAGGCGCACTTCGGATTCGCTGCTTGAAGACTCGAAAGCCTATGTATTGTTCGAGGCAGCCGGGAACAGCTTCGGCATGGCGTCTGCGCTCAACAGTATCGCTGCGCATACTCTTATCCGGAATTCAGAAGAAGATTCGGAAAAGATTCGCGAATATCTCGACCGCTCCGCTGAACTGGCCGATCCCAAGGTATATCGCATCCTGGCTGCGGAAAACCAGTTATTGCATGGCCATAATCACGTCTTCATGAAGGAGGCGAAGGAGGCACGTGCGTCGTTTGAAAAAGCTGCAGATATTGCGCGGGAAGTGCATTACTCCACGCTGCTCGGCCTGGCCGAGCGCGAGCTGGCCGAGCTGGAAAAGGCGGACCGCCGATACGATGCCGCGCTGGCACACGTCGACAAGGCGCTGCAGCTGATCGAAAAGCATCCGGACAGACGGCACTACATCAAAGGCCTCCTGTTGCGCGCCGATGTGCTGGCAAAGCTTGGACGCACCTCAGAGAGCCTCAAGGTGCTCGGGGACGCAGCGACGGTGTTAAGCGGGATGGATGATCCGTCCAGCGCGGCACTGTATTACTCGCGTGCGGCCGAACTCTATGTTGAGCTGGACAACTATTACGAAGCGTACCGGCAGCTCGACAAGCTGCGCAAGATGGATGAGCGCCTGAACGCCTTGCGCAATCAGCGCCTGGCCGATGAGCTCAAGGTGCGGTTCGACGTCAAGTTGAAGGAATCCGAAAATGCACGCCTGCTAGCCGAGACTCAGCAGGCGGAGAGCCGGCGGCTTTCCCTGCTGCTGGGGCTGGCGTTGACCGTTGTGATCAGCCTTGCCCTGTTCGGCGGCTTCGGTATGTATTATCGCAAGCGTTCCGCTGATGTTCGTACCGAGATCGCGCATCAGAAAAGACTGGCCGAAGCGGAAGCAGCGGCCAATCATGCCAAAAGCGAGTTCCTTGCCAACATGAGCCATGAACTGCGCTCGCCGCTCAATGCCATTCTCGGCTTTGCGCGCATTGTTGCGCGGGACCCCGGTCTTCCGTCTGATGCGCAAAGCAAGCTGGGCATTGTAGTCAAGAGCGGCGAGCATTTGTTCCAGCTCATCAACCAGATACTCGACCTCTCGAAGATCGAAGCAGGCCGCATGGCCCTGAATGAGAGCGTATTCGATCTGCATGCCATGCTGGATGAGCTGGAGAAAATGTTCTCTCTGGGCGCGCGGCAGAAGAACCTCGGCCTGGTGTTCGAGTCTTCTCCCGATCTGCCACGATTTGTACGCGCCGACGTTGGCAAGCTGCGCCAGATACTGATCAACCTGCTGAGCAATGCATTCAAGTTCACGCGTCAGGGCAGCGTAACGCTGCGCGCAGACAAGCACGGCGAGTCCAGGCTGACGTTTTCCATCACCGACACAGGGCCGGGAATTGCCTTGGATGAATTGGAAGATATCGGCCGGCCTTTCGTGCAAGCGCACGAGGGCCGCAAATCGCGCGAGGGTACCGGACTGGGCCTTGCCATTTGCAATCGCTTCATCAGTCTGATGGGCGGGGATCTCAAGCTTGCCAGCGTGCAGGGGAAAGGCTCGACATTCACCTTCGATATCAAGGCGCCGGAAGTGAAGGGGGACGACACCTTGACCTTGCCATCCTTGTCGCGCGAACGAGTGGTCGCACTTGCGCCAGGCCAGCCGAAATATCGCATCCTTATTACCGACGACCTGGCCGAACAGCGCCACCTGGTGAGCAGTTTGCTGACGCCGCTGGGATTCGAAGTGCGCGAGGCCGGCAACGGTCAGGAGGCGATCGAGGTATGGGAAGAATGGCGGCCGCACCTGATTTGCATGGACATGCGCATGCCCGTGCTGAACGGCCGCGAGGCAACTCGGCGCATCAAGTCGATGGACGACGGCAAATCCACGATCATTATTGCGCTGACTGCCAGCACCTTCGAGGACGAACGAGACGATCTCTTCAGCGCCGGATGCGACGACTTCCTGCGCAAGCCCTTCCAGGAACATGCGCTGTTCGAGATGCTCAGCAAGCATCTTGGCGTCAAATTCATCCATGAACAACCAATCAGCGTACAGGCAATTCCCCAGCCAGCCGATCCCGCTCGTATCGCGGCCTTGCCTGCCGACCTGCTGGAGCGGCTCAGCGTCGCGTTGGCAGGGCTGGAGGTCGACGAAATCGGCCGAGTCATTGAAGAGATTCGGGTGATCGATCCGCAACTTGCCGAGTCGCTGTCGGTGCTCGCCGCAACGTTCGACTTCGGGCAGATGCTTGCGCTTTTGCCGGCACGGCAGTAGCAATCTGCCAAGCATCTGTTCCAAACCATAGTGCTTGATGTACCTGCTCGCGATGTTCGTCCCCTTACGGGCCGATCACTTGGCGGATAATAGCGGCCACATCCTTTTGCGCACTATTTTTTTGGGAATTCCCCCTCATGGAAATCAAGGTCAATTTTCTCGACAAGCTGCGTCTCGAAGCGAAGTTCGATGACTTCACGGTAGTAGCCGACCAGCCCATACGCTACAAGGGAGATGGCTCCGCGCCCGGTCCCTTCGATTACTTTCTGGCCTCATCGGCCTTGTGTGCGGCGTACTTCGTGAAGTTGTATTGCAACACTCGCAATATTCCGACCGAAAATATCCGCCTGTCGCAGAACAATATTGTCGATCCGGAAAATCGTTATCAACAGATTTTCAAGATCCAGGTCGAGTTGCCGGCGGATATTTCCGAGAAGGACCGCCAGGGTATCTTGCGCTCCATCGACCGTTGTACCGTGAAAAAAGTGGTGCAAGCCGGGCCGGAGTTCGGGATTGAAGAGGTTGAGAACCTGGATGCCGATGCACAGGCCTTGCTGACCTTGAAGCCGGATTCCGACGTCAGCACCTATATCCCGGGCAAGGATCTGCCACTGGAGCAGACCATTGCCAATATGTCGGGCCTTTTGGCGGGCCTGGGCATCAAGATTGAAATCGCTTCGTGGCGCAATATCATTCCCAACGTGTGGTCGCTGCATATTCGCGATGCGCACTCGCCGATGTGCTTCACCAATGGCAAGGGATCGACCAAGGAAAGCGCCCTGGCGTCGGCGTTGGGCGAGTATATCGAGCGACTGAACAACAACCACTTCTATGCCGGGTCGTTCTGGGGTGAAGACATCGCCAATGCGCCGTTTGTCCATTACCCGAACGAGCGCTGGTTCAAACCCGGCCCCGACGATGCGCTGCCGGCTGAAATTCTCGATGAATACTGCCTGCCCATTTACGACCCCGATGGCGAGTTGCGCGGTTCGCACCTGATCGACACCAACTCGGGAAACGTACGGCGAGGCATCTGCTCGTTGCCGTTTGTGCGGCAGTCGGATGGTGAAGTGGTGTATTTCCCGTCCAATCTGGTCGAAAACCTGAACGCCAGCAATGGCATGAGTGCCGGCAATACGCTGGCCGAAGCGCAAGTGCAATGCTTGTCCGAGATCTTCGAACGAGCGGTAAAGCGCGAAATTCTGGAAGGCGAACTGACGCTGCCCGACGTGCCGCAGGAAGTGCTGGCGAAATACCCCGGCATCCTGGCCGGCATCCAGGGCCTGGAAGAGCAGGGCTTTCCGGTGCTGGTAAAGGATGCGTCGCTGGGGGGGATCTACCCGGTGATGTGCGTGACCTTGATGAACCCCCGCACGGGCGGTGTCTTCGCTTCGTTCGGTGCGCATCCGAGCTTCGAGGTGGCGCTGGAACGCAGCCTGACTGAGTTGCTGCAGGGTCGCAGCTTTGAAGGCTTGAACGATTTGCCTCAGCCTACCTTCGTTAGCAACGCGGTGACCGAGCCAAACAACTTTGTTGAACACTTCATTGATTCCAGCGGTGTGGTGTCGTGGCGCTTCTTCAGTGCCAAAGCGAATTTCGATTTCGTCGAGTGGGATTTTTCCGGTAAGGGCGAGAAGTCCAATGCCGAGGAAGCTGCAACCTTGCTCGGCATTCTTGAAGGCATGGGCAAGGAAGTGTACACAGCGGTGCACGACCAGCTCGGCGCCATCGCCTGCCGCATTCTGGTGCCTGGCTATTCGGAGGTGTATCCCGTAGAAGATCTGATCTGGGACAACACCAACAAGGCGCTGCTGTTCCGCGAAGACATCTTGAACTTGCATCGCCTGGACGACGCGAGCCTGGAGGCATTGCTTGATCGTCTGAATAACAATGAGCTCGACGAATACTCCGATATCGCCACCTTGATCGGCGTCGAATTTGACGAAAACACGGAGTGGGGACAGCTGACAGTTCTCGAGTTGAAGCTGCTCATTCACCTCGCGTTGCAGCAATTCGAGGAAGCGCACGAGCTGGTCGGCGTCTTCTTGCAGTACAACGACAACACTGTCGAGCGCGGATTGTTTTATCAAGCCTTGAACGTGGTGCTGGAGGTGCTGCTTGATGACGAACTCGAATTGGAGGATTACGTGGCCAATTTCCGCCGCATGTTCGGCAATCCACGGATGGATGCGGTACTGGGCTCGGTAGACGGTAGCGTGCGCTTCTTTGGCTTGACCCCAACAAGCATGAAACTGGAGGGCCTCGACAGGCACCAACGCCTGATCGACAGCTACAAAAAAATGCATGCGGCCAGGGCCAATGTGATGGTTTCGGCCGGATAGGATGTCGCTTTAAGAAGGTGTGCGATAAACTGTCGCACCGCTACTGATCCTATGGCAAGGAGCCGGTTTCCGGTTGCCCTTGTGAATGCAGTCCTGATCTTTCCAACAGTAACCGTGCGCTGCGCCTTTGGCTATATTGCCTTTGCATTCCTGCTGCTGGTGTCCCAGCAGTTGGGTATGGCGCACGCCGTTTCCCATCTGTCGCAAGACTCCCGTCCCGGCAACGTGCAAAAGAAGCAGCTGCCGGCCGAGCTGCAGTGCGACCAGTGTCTTGCCTTCGCCGCCATCGGCGCGGGTCTGACCGGTTCGCCGCCTTCCGCTCCGCAGTTTCTGGCACCAAGAGAAACCTCCGTCGAGGTGCCGCTTGTCAAGGTGCTGCCTGCCGCACCGCGTGCGTTCGATTCGCGCGCTCCTCCGGTCCGAACCTGAGTACTTAAGTACAGTCAAGTACCGTTAAAGGTACCGTTGAGCACTGTATTTCCTGATGGTCCTCCGGTATCCGGCCGGCCTTGGTTTTGCATTCTTGATTCGGACAAAAACATATGTTGAAACGTACCGTTATGGCGACGGCGCTGGCTGCCGCCTGTACAACCCTGTCTTCTTCACCGGCATTCGCTGCCTCCGATGAAGACCTCGCGCAAATGCGCAATGAAATCCGGCAAATGAAACAGGAGTACGAGGCGCGCATCCAGGCTCTGGAACAGCGGTTGCAAGCCGCCGAGGCGCAGCCTGCGCCTGCACCGGTGGCAACCGCCGCATCCGTACCGGCTGCTCCTTCCTCAACCGCTACCGCCAATGCCTTCAATCCGGCCATCTCGGCCATCCTTGGCGGCACCTACGCCAACCTGTCGAAAGACCCGTCGAAGTACCGTATCCAAGGGTTCGTACCCGGTGGGGAAGACATCGGGCCAGGCCAACGCAGCTTCAACCTCGGCGAATCGGAAATCACACTGAGCGCCAATGTCGATCCCCGGTTTGCCGGCCAGGTGACCTTTTCGCTTGGCAGCGACAACAGTGCCAGCGTCGAGGAGGCTTTTTTTCAGACCAAGGATCTGTCCAACGGCCTGAACGTAAAGGGCGGGCGCATGCTGTCCTCAGTCGGCTATCTGAACAGCATTCATGCCCATGCATGGGATTTCGTCGATGCACCGCTGGCCTATCAGGCATTCTTCGGCGGCCAATACAAGACCGACGGCCTGCAACTGAAATGGCTGGCGCCGACCGAGCGCTTCCTGGAACTGGGTGCCGAACTGGGTAACGGCGGGGCCTTCCCGGGCAACAATCGCAACAAGAACGGTGCCGGCGCCGCCGCGGTGTTTGCCCATATGGGCGATGACATTGGCGAAAGCGCAAGCTGGCGCGCAGGCGTGTCCTGGCTGCACACCGGATCATCCAACCGCACCTACAACGATACCGACAGCGCAGGCGCTGCCGTCACCAACGCCATCAGCGGCCACGCGAACACGCTGATTGTCGATGGCGTTTACAAGTGGGCGCCCAACGGCAACTCCACGCAGACCAACTTCAAGCTGCAGGGAGAATATTTCCGCCACCGTGAAGACGGCACGCTGGCTTTCGATACCACCGGACGCGCACTGGCAAATACCTATGCGTCGGCGCAATCGGGCTGGTACCTGCAGGGCGCCTACCAGTTCATGCCGGCCTGGCGCGTCGGCCTGCGCTACGACCGCCTGTCGTCCGGCACGCCGGACATTGGACTGGTCGGCGGCGGTGTACTGACTGCCGCCGATTTCCCGCAACTGGCTTCCTGGCATCCATCGCGCACCAGCCTGATGTTCGATTATTCAGCATCCGAATTCAGCCGCCTGCGTCTGCAGTTTGCGCAGGACAAATCGCGCCCGGATGCAATCGACAACCAGGTTTTCCTCCAATACATCATGAGCCTCGGCGTGCA
>DASVLM010000529.1:0-5815 GCA_036384875.1 Noviherbaspirillum sp. | reverse complement strand
GGTTGCAGTCGCGTCGGATGGCGGCCAGGCTGCGCCGCAGGCGACGGTGCAGAAGCAGAACGCGCAAGCGAAGTCGGGCGGCGTTGCCGCTGCCGATTACCAGAACCTGACGACATGGTCATTCGGTGAACTGCCCGAGCTGCTCGAAATCCAGCAGGGCAAGCAGACGCTGATCGGCTTTCCCGCGCTGGTCGACAAGGGCAGCCATTGCGACCTGGAGGTATTCGACGATCCCGCGGAAGCGGCTCGCACGCACCACGCCGGCCTGCGCCGCCTGTTTGCGCTGCAACTGCGCGAGCAGCTGAAGTATCTCGAGAAGAACATTCCCGGCCTGCAGCAGATGGGCATGCAATTCATGGCGCTGGGTACGCAGGAAGAATTGCGCGACCAGATCCTGCAGGCGGCGCTCGACCGCGCAGTGATGCAGGACCCGCTACCGAAGAACGCCGAGGAATTCCATCGCCGCAAGGACGAGGGCAAGTCGCGTATCGGTTTGCTCGCCAACGAGATCGCGCGGCTGGCGTCGCAGATTCTTGCCGAATACCACAGCCTGCCGAAGAAGCTGCAGGCGGCGAAGGCGCACGCGCAGAGCGTAGTCGACCTGCAGTCGCAGCTGCAGGCGCTGGTGACGAAACGCTTCGTCACCGAGAACGATTACGTTCAGCTCGCGCATTTCCCGCGCTACCTGAAAGCCATCGGCATCCGTCTCGACAAGCTGCGTGCCGACCCGGCGCGCGACCAGAAGCTCATGGCGGAATGGGCGCAAGTTGCGATGCCGTACCAGCGCGCATTGAAGGGGCAGAAGGGCGGCGATCCGAAAATGACCGAGTTCCGCTGGCTGCTGGAGGAATTGCGCGTCTCGCTGTTCGCGCAGGAACTGCGCACGCCTATGCCGGTGTCGGTGAAGCGGCTGCAGAAGGTGTGGGAGTCGATGCAGCGGTGAGTGCATTCCCGGGCTACGCTTGCCCGGGATGTCGCACGCACATGACTCAGTTCATCCACTGTGACGGCGAAGTACGTGCCCGGTCGAGTTCGCGCATCCGGTATTCCAGATCGTAGCAATCCAGAGCTTCTGCCAGATAAGCTTCCGCACGTGCACGTTCGCGGGCTTCCGCGCCTTGCGCCAGGTAATTGACGAAGTCGGTGACGTGCTTGCGCACGGATACTAATGCGTGCTCAATGGCAACGTATGCTGCATGCCCGAAGGAGGGGTGTCTGGAAGTTGAAGTAATAGTAGACATGATGCGTTCCTTTTAATGTACTCAGATCCTACATTCGCAGTCTAGGCGCTAAGGAAGGCATATAACACTTTCGATTTGGAATGTTAGATATTCCTGTTGTGAATTTCAGGATGGCCGATCTTCGCTGGAAACGCGCTTTTCCTGTGTTGCCGCAGATTGCGGGGGGCCTTGATTTGATATTGTTCAATTAGCAATTACCCTTCCTCCCTATAGAGTGGCTCTCATGCAAAACGCTATGGGAGGGAAGATGCAATTGCACGTAACGGTTCTTCTCGCCTGTGCATCACTTCGCCGGAAAGGCGGGGCCGAAGCATGAGGCATGTCATTTTGGGAAACGGCACAGCAGGCGTGACCGCTGCGGAAACCATACGCAAGAATGCTCCGGACGACACCATCCTGCTTGTCGGCGACGAGCCCGGACTGCCGTATTCGCGCATGTCGATCCCGCGGCTGCTCAGTGGCGAGATCGGCGACAATGCGGCCCGCATTAGGCGCGAGCAGGAATTCTTCACTCGTCATCGCATCGATCTGGTTGCCGGCCGGGCACAGCACATCAGCGCACGCACCCGCACCGTGAAGATGGAGGACGGCTGCGTCATTCCTTTCGATACGCTGCTGATCGCCACCGGCGCTGCGCCGCGCAAGCCTCCCATTGCCGGCATCGATATGCCGGGTGTGCACTCCTGCTGGACGCTGGATGATGCGCGTCGCATCATCGCCGCAGCAAGTCCGCAGGCGCGCGTAGTGCTGATCGGCGCCGGCTTCATCGGCTGCATCGTGATGGAAGCGCTGGCGCGGCGCGGTGTGCGCCTTGCCGTCGTCGAAAAGCGCGATCGTATCCTGCCGGGAATGCTGTCGCCCGGTGCCGGCAGGATGGTGCAGCGTTGGTGCGAGTCGAAAGGCATCCGGGTGCTCACCGGTGCACGCGTGACGGGAATAGGCACTAGCCAGTTGCAGGATATCGATGGACCCAAGCTGGTACGCCTGTCGAATGGTGAGCTGCTGCATGCCGACCTCGTCGTTCATTGCGCGGGTACGGTGCCGAATATCGACTTCCTCAAGGGCAGCGGCATCCAGTGCCTGCGCGGCGTGGTAGTCGATGCTTCCATGCAGACCAGCATGCCGGGCGTATATGCGGCCGGCGATTGCGCCGAGCGCTACGACATGCAAAGCGGACGCAGCGTCATCTCCGGCGTGCAGCCCAACGCTGCCGACCAGGCTTATTGCGCGGCGCTCAACATGACCGGCAAGCGCGCCTACCAGCGCGGCGTGCGGCAAATCGATGTCATCGATACGATGGGATTGGTCTCCTCATCCTTCGGCCAATGGCAGGGCATTCGGGGCGGGCAGTGGGTGGAATATTGCGATACTCGCAGCTACCAGTACCTCCGGCTGGAATTCGGCCGCGACATGCTGGTCGGGTGCAACGCGGTCGGCCTGACCGAGCATGCGGGCATCCTGCGCGGCTTGATTCAGCATCAAGTTCGCCTGGGCGAGTGGAAGGATCGGTTGCTGGAGAATCCGCTGCTGGTCAAGGATGCTTACCGCGACTGTGTACAGCAGCAGTACATGTGGCAGTCGTCGCCATTCCATGTGACTGCGCCCGTGTCGACATCGGTGATGCGCGCCATCTAAGCTCGCCATCTGAACCAGCTGCTCGCCCCTCGCGCGCATCGCCTTCTTCCTGCGGAAAATACCCTCGCCGTCAAGGCGTGCGGGGGTTGTTTTCGCGTAAAATCGCGGAAATCCGCCGTTCCGGGCCGTCCCGGGCAGTTTTCCGGCGGCGTTCACCCTCCTTCAGGAACGCGAAGACAATGAGCATCAAATCCGACAAGTGGATCCGCCGCATGGCGGAAGAGCACGGCATGATCGAACCGTTCGAGGCCGGCCAGGTGCGCCACGTCAACGGGCAGAAGATCGTCAGCTACGGCACATCGTCGTATGGTTACGACATTCGCTGCGCCGACGAATTCAAGATTTTCACGAACATCAACAGCACCATCGTCGACCCGAAGAACTTCGACGAGAAATCCTTCGTGGATTTCAAGGGCGACGTCTGCATCATCCCGCCGAATTCCTTCGCGCTGGCACGCACGGTGGAATACTTCCGCATTCCGCGCAGCGTGCTGACGATCTGCCTCGGCAAGTCGACCTACGCGCGCTGCGGCATCATCGTCAACGTGACGCCGTTCGAACCTGAATGGGAAGGTTATGTGACGCTGGAGTTTTCCAACACCACGCCACTGCCCGCAAAGATCTATGCCGGCGAAGGTTGCGCGCAGGTGCTCTTTTTCGAGAGCGACGAGATCTGCGAAACCTCGTACAAGGATCGCGGCGGCAAGTACCAGGGCCAGCGCGGTGTAACCCTGCCGAAGACCTGATCTAGTTTCGATGGCCTGGGCCGAAGTTCCTTCGGTCATTCCTGCCATAGAATGGCGTTTCATTCAGGGGTTGAAACGCCATGTCTGCCGATTACCAGGAAATCCTCGAAACCATCCACACCGAAGTCCGCCCGCTGCTGCGCAAGGGCAAAGTCGCCGGCTACATTCCCGAACTGTCCAAGGTCTCGCCCGACCAGTTCGGCATGGCAGTTTACGGTCTCGACGGACGCACCTGGTCGGTCGGCGATGCCGCCACCAAATTCTCCCTGCAAAGCATTACCAAGCTGTTCGCGCTGGCCTTGGCGTTTGCACGTGAGGGCGATGCGATCTGGCAGCGCGTCGGCCGAGAGCCCTCGGGCAATCCCTTCAATTCGCTGGTGCAGCTCGAATACGAACGCGGCATTCCGCGCAATCCCTTCATCAATGCAGGGGCGCTCGTCATCACCGACATCCTCGCCTCGCGCTACGTGCAGGCCGAGATTGCGGTGCTGCAGTTCGCACAGCAACTGGCTGACAACCAGCGCATCGATTTCGATTTCGCCGTCGCGCAATCGGAAGAGCGAACAGCAAATCGCAATGCGGCGATCGCCTACTTCATGAAGGATTTCGGCAACCTGCACAATGCGGTGGAAACAGTCATCGGCGCTTATTGCCGGCAGTGCTCCATCACCATGACTTGCGAAGAACTCGCCAAGGCCGGTGCCTTCCTGGCGGCGCACGGCACCATTCCATGGAGCGGCGCGAAGATACTCGATGCGAGCCCCTCCAAGCGCCTCAATGCGCTGATGCTAACCTGCGGAACCTACGATGCGGCGGGAGACTTCGCCTACCAGGTCGGATTGCCGGCAAAGAGCGGCGTGGGAGGGGGGATCCTCGCGCTCTTGCCGGGCGAGGCTTCGGTAGCGGTATGGTCGCCCGGCCTGGACGCAGCGGGCAATTCGCTGGCGGGTACCTACGCGCTGGAACGATTCACAACGCTGACCGCGCGCTCAATTTTCTGAGGTTGCCAATGCAATGAAGGCCGGCCCAAATTTTTTGAGGCGGCCTTCGCATATCGGGAAATACCGGAAAAGGTTGAATGATCTGAAAAAGCGCTCCCTGGTTACAAGGACTTGTCCCGATAGGACACCATGATTGCCGACGCAGTCACAAGGGCTATACCTGCCAGCGTGATGACATTTGGCATTCCGTCGCCGAGAAATGCGCCGACCACGAGTGCAAAGGCGATTCTTGAATATCCGATCGTGCCGATCACACCGGCTTTGTCGAGGGAATAAGCCTTCGTCTTGTACAGCTGCCCCATGGTCGTGAGAACTGCAATCGCAGCCAGGGCGAACACCATTCCCATACTGGGCATCACAAAAGAGGCAGTCAGAAATTCCAGCGAAGGAAGCGGCATCGTTTTTCCAAGTAAGGAAAACATGACCGGAAACGTTATGCCGACGACCAGGTAGGAAAACACGATGCTTCTGCTGTCATAGTATTTCTTTAGCTCTTTGATCGACGTGTGGGCAAGCGCCGAAACAATACCGAGAGCAATGCCGAGCAAATCGTATTTCGTCGCCGCGATGTCGGGATTGACGATCAACCAGATTCCGACGAATCCAACAAAGGTTGCCCCTGCTTGCAATCGCGACAGTCTTTCCTTTACAGCGCCAAATGCAATCAATGCTGAAAAAATGGTTGCTGACTGCAGGAAAACGACCGCATTGGCCATGGGAGCATGTGCCAGAAGAAAATAGAACAGCGAAAGCGATAGATATCCCAGGATGCCCCGTGAAAGCAGCATCCAGAATTTTTTCCCGATAAAGACCAGCGGCTTTTGGGAAGGCACCACCAACAGGAAAACAAGCCCGAACAGGTTGCGAAAGAAAACAACTTCATTGGAAGGGACGCCCGTCGATCGCCCCTTGATCAGCAAATCGCCTGCCACATACAAGAGTACCGAAAGCAGCATGTACCACACGCCTGATTCGAAAACGCCCGACCGGACTTGCATCTTAAGGTAGCGGATCATTTTTCAGAGACGTCATCCATCATCATTGATTACAGATACTGCGAGCCGATTCGAATCAACTCGTTGTACTTGACAATTCTCTCGCGGGCCGGCGCGCCAGCTTTGATATAGTCGCTTCCAAAACCAAATGCCAAATGGGACAAAATGTTGCTGTCCGTCTCGCAGCTGCGTTGAGA
>DASVLM010000528.1:0-1868 GCA_036384875.1 Noviherbaspirillum sp. | reverse complement strand
ACGCCGGATCGTTCGTGCGAATATGCCGGGCCGCTTCCAGCAGTGCGCTCATGATCAGACCGGCCGTATAAAAGCCGAGGCAGAAGGCAGCCACCGGAAACGCGGGCATCTTGATGCCGGCTTCACGCATCAGCCAGCCGCCGATGCCGAAGAAGATCAGGTACATCATCAACAGCGGCGGCGTCAGCCGTCCATAGGACATGACGACGGAGAGCGCACGATTGAACCAGGATTCTTTCGCATCGATCTTGATGGCGACCGACATGCCGAGAATCATGCTGATGGCAATGCTGCACGCGATCAGCAGCATGGTGTAAAAGATGCCCCGAAGGAAATGCGTGCGGTCGTACGGATCGTAGATGAAGTTCAGGTCGATACCCACCTGTTCCTTGATCCACAGGCCGACAGCCTGCAAGCCCTTGACTTCGGCACTCGACACATATTCCGCGCTGCGGCACTCGGCCGTCCAGAGTCCGGCGCTGCTCCTGACGCATTTATAGTGGCCCGACGCGTCCTTTTGGGACCAGAGATCTTTCTGTTTCAGCATCCAGCCGGACGGCTCGATGCCCCACTTTTTGCCGTCCTCGATCAGCCATCCGGTTCGATGCAGATCCGCGATCACGTCGCCGATCTTGATATCCAGTTCGGTGCCCTGTTCGGATCGGGGAAGAAACACCGCAAGCGGCGTGACAAGCGCCTGTGGCAGCGGCATCTTGTACCCAGCCCAATCGGGCAGTTTCAATGTGTTGTTCAGCGCCGGGGTCGCGTACAGAAAGCCCGAACACTGCCCGTCCCTCAGGGCAAGATGGGCATCGCGCACCGTCTTGTAATATTGCAATTTGAGGAGGTAGCGCTCCTCCATGGGCTTGTTGAAATAACTGCCCTGCAGTGCACAAATCGAATCGCCGCGGATTTTTTCCCAGGCATCCACCGACTGGCCGGGACGAAACATCACGTTGACACTGGTTTCGCTGTAACCCGGTTCAACCGCCGTCGCGATCTTGCGCCGGGAAGCGGTATCGCCGACGGTAGCAATCAACACATCCACTTCACCCAGTTCGAGTTTCTGGAAGCGGTTTTCCGTCGTGATGCTGACCTTCTTCAGTTTTACGCCGAGCTTGCTTGCAATCAGCTCGGCGATATCGGATTCGAAGCCGGTGACTTGTCCCTGCGAATTGATCCAGTTGTAAGGCCTGAAATCGGTCTTGACGCCTACGCGCAAGACACCTTTTTTCTGGACTTCTTCCAGCAGCTTACTTGGAGGAATTTGCTGCGCAAAAACATTGCAGGCAAGGAAAAATAGCGCGCCAAAAGCAATTTTTTCAAATGGCTTCCTGAATCTCATTGTCTCGCCCTCATCATGATGCCTCTCCATTCACCCGCTCTTCATCGAAGTCGAGGAGCAAGAGCATCAAGTCTTCGCGTTTATTCTTGCAGGTGCATTGCGTCTTTTATCTCTTTCTGGCAATGCCCATCGTCATGCGCTACGGAAAGATTGATTCATCTTACCGTTGCCGTCCGGGTTTTGCCAAACACAATTTATTTTCGGCAATGCATCATCGATGACACCCGAGCTCCGCACTTTTTTAGATGACTGCAATAAACCTCTGGTATAAGATCGCTTAACTTTTCCACATGGAAAATGCCAATGGTTTGCCTGCCTGGTGCCCGACAATATTTCATTTGAGAGACGTTGAACTATGCCCAAAAAGCTCACCGCAGACTATGTTGCAAAGCAGCGTGCAATCGTAGGCAGCAAATTTTCCCTGGCGGCGTTTTCCGAGGCGGAGATTACGCGGCTGTGCGAATTCGAACCGCCCCAGACCTATGCGGCGTGGCTGGAACTCACCGACGTGGAAGGCATCATG
>DASVLM010000527.1:0-4862 GCA_036384875.1 Noviherbaspirillum sp. | reverse complement strand
AGGAAGTCAATCGTGCGATCTCGCAGATGGACGAGATGACGCAGCAGAATGCGGCGCTGGTGGAGCAGGCTGCGGCGGCGGCCGAGAGCATGCAGGAGCAGGCAGTCAAGCTGGCTCAGGCTGTGTCGGTGTTCAAACTGGACAGTGGCGGCGGAATGATGACGTCGCTCCCTTCACGGCAAGTGGAACCGCCGGTGCAACAACCGGCATCGGCATCGAGGGTGCCGGCCCCCGTCAAGAGGGCAGCACCGGCGCGCATGAAATCCCCGGGCGGCGGTGGCGCACTTTCACCGACGGGCAAACCCAATACGCCGGCTCCGAGCAGTAACGGAGACGACTGGGAAGAGTTCTGATAAATCGCAGCACTGTTGCCGGGATCGGATTTGTCGATCATGGACAAGACGGAAAGATAAAAAGAAAAGCGTGCCTTTCGAGGCGCGCTTTTCTTTTTTGAGGCACGGCATTGATTGATATGGTTGAGAAGCCGATTGTGGTGCGGAACGTAGTCGAAATGCATCCCAAGACACAGTGGAGACAGCATGAGCATGATTGGGAATCGTAACGGGCGCCAACTTGTTGCCGGCGGATGTGCCGTATTGGCGGCCTGTCTTGTCGCCGCTCTGTTGCACTGGGGCGCAGGGGAGTCAATTGGTCCGATCGTGCTTGCCTTTGTGGCGGCCGTCACTGCAGCCATCATTTCGGTGGCGCTCGCGGGGCGCTGCAGCAATACCACTGGCGGTAACCTGATCGAGCAGATGGGGCAGGAGGCCGATCACATCATGATCGGAGCGGCGGAAACATCCTACTTCGTGGACTCCATCAAGAAGAAAGTCGATCACGATCTCGAGATCACGGAAGACATCGTTGCGAAATCATCCCATACTGCACAGACGACGGAGCAGATTGCTGCCAATGCGCAACGGGCGTCGAACGTCGCCGGTGAAGTTCGAAACGAGAGTGTAACCGGACGCGCATCGGTGGACGAAGGCTTGCGCCGCATTCGCGACGCCCGGGAAGATGCACGTTCAGCGTCCGAAATGATGACCGACCTGCAAGAGAAATCCCGCCGCATTCACGTCATTACCGAGGTGATCAATGAGATAGCGGCACGTACCAATCTCCTTGCATTGAATGCCGCGATTGAAGCGGCACGCGCAGGTGAGCATGGCCGCGGTTTCGCAGTGGTGGCGGGCGAGGTGCGGCAACTGGCGCATCGCACAAAAACCGCGACTGACGAGATCGGTGCGATGGTGCGCGAGATCAACGAAGAAGCCGAGTGTGCTGCTGCAGGAATGACCGCGCTCACCGGTCGGGTCATGGAGGCCGCGCAGAACGTGGAACAAGTCCATGCGCTGCTGGGAAATATCGAGCGATCAGCCAATGTATCGAAGAACGAAATCGACCTGATCGCGGCCGCGTCTACCGAGCATGTGGAAACCACACGGCAGATTGCCGATGCCATTGCTCGCATCCGGGATGGATTGCTTGATACCGAAGAGGAATTGCCTCGTGCCGCACATTCGGCCATGGTGCTTTCCGAGCGAGGCGAAATGCTTATTGAAGCACTCTCGGATGCGAAGGCGAAAACCCCGCACGATCAGGTGCGTGTGGTGGCCGAACAGGCGGCGAAGGAAATCGGAAAGCTGTTCGAGCAGGCCATTGCCAGCGGCCAGATCAGTGAGGCAGCCCTGTTCGATCGTCGCTACAAGCCGATTCCAAATACCAATCCGCAAAAACATACTACGGCGTTCGATGCATTCACGGACCGGGTGCTGCCGGCGATTCAGGAACGCATCCTCGAATCGATGCCGCAGTTGGCATATGCCGGTGCGGTGGACAACAACGGTTACTTCCCGACCCATAATCGCAAGTTCTCCAAACCGTTGACAGGCGATTATGAAACCGACCTCATGAACAACCGTACCAAACGCATTTTCAGCGACCGCACAGGCGCGCGGTGTGGTTCGCATACCAAGCCCTTCCTCTTGCAGACCTACAAGAGGGACACGGGTGAAGTGATGCACGATCTTTCCGTGCCGATTTACGTCAATGGCAAGCATTGGGGTGGATTCCGTGTCGGCTATCGCTCCAGCGCACCGGCAACGCAGGGGCAGAAGCCGGTGGTTGCGGCCAACAACTCGCTGCAGTTGGCAAAAACCTGACGGACAGACGCAAAAAATATAGCGGGCAAATCCGGCGGTGTCATAATAGAAGTTGATTTATGACAATATGTCTATAGACTGGGAAAGAGCCTTGGTGTGGTGACAGTAGCGCGACAGATCAAATCGGAATCCGTCAAGGAATTCGAATTCACGGCCCGCGATTTCGAGCGGGTCCGAAGCCTTATCTATAAGCGCGCCGGCATTGCACTTGCCGAAAGCAAGCAGGAAATGGTCTACAGCCGGCTCGCGCGGCGTTTGCGCGCAACCGGGCTGCGTTCCTTTCAGGTGTATCTGGATTCGCTGGAAAGCCGGCCGGACAACGAGGAATGGGAGGCATTCACCAATGCGCTTACTACGAACCTCACGTCGTTTTTCCGGGAGGCGCATCATTTCCCCATCCTTGCAGACCATATTCGCAACAAGAAGGAACAAGTCACCGTCTGGTGTTCAGCCAGTTCGACGGGGGAGGAGCCCTATTCGATAGCGATCACGCTGTGCGAAGCGTTGGGAACGCTGACGCCCAATGCGCATATCGTGGCTACCGATATCGATACCAATGTACTGGCGACTGCAGCGAATGGCGTCTACCCGATCGAAAGACTGGACAAGATGGAACCCGAGCGCGCAAAACGTTTTTTCCTGCGCGGTAAAGGCCAGCATGAAGGCATGGTGCGGGTACGGCCGGAACTGCGGCAACTGGTCACGTTCAAGCAGCTCAACCTGCTGTCGGACGATTGGCCGGTAAGCGGACAGTTCGACGCGATCTTCTGTCGCAATGTAATGATCTACTTTGACAAGCCGACCCAAAGCCGCATCCTCGCGCGCTTCGTCCCGTTGATGAAGCCGGACGCTTTGCTGTTCGCCGGACATTCGGAAAATTTCCTGTACGTGTCCGACGCGTTCAAGCTGCGGGGTAAAACCGTTTATGAACTGAATCCACAACATGCGGGCGGCTCCATGCGGACTGCCGCGGGCTTGAGAAGCAAGTTATGAGCAACGCACTCGAAGAACACTTTGCGACGAACGTCTACTACGATCGCACTTTTGATACCGATGCGGCGAAGATCCTGCCTGGCGAGTATTACTTTACCTGCAAGGATATGCTGATCGTCACGGTGCTGGGATCGTGCGTCTCCGCCTGCATTCGTGACCGCGTGTCGGGTATAGGCGGCATGAATCACTTCATGTTGCCCGATGGCGGCGGTGATGCGGACAGCCCGGTTTCGGCATCCATGCGATACGGTACTTACGCAATGGAAGTGCTGATCAACGATCTGCTGAAGGCTGGCGCTAGGCGCGAGAACCTGGAAGCGAAAGTGTTCGGCGGCGGCAACGTTCTGCGCGGCTTCATTGCAATCAATGTTGGCGAGCGCAATGCCCAGTTCGTTCGCGATTATCTGCGTGCGGAAAACATTCGCATTGTCGCTGAAGACCTGAATGACATTTATCCACGCAAGGTGTATTTCTTTCCCCGCACAGGCAAGGTGTTGGTCAAGAAGCTCAAGCAGCTGAACAACAATACCCTGGTCAACCGGGAGCAGGATTATGCAAGCCGCCTGCAGACGACGCCGGTGGCGGGCGATGTCGAACTGTTCGGTTGACCGGGCAGTTCGGCGCGGCGCGATTCACCAAGAGCAAGCATCATGAAAATCAAAGTCCTCATCGTCGACGACTCGGCCCTGATCCGCAGCGTCATGAACGAAATTGTCAGCAGCCAGCCGGACATGGAAGTGGTCGGTGTTGCACCTGATCCGATCGTTGCGCGCGAGCTGATCAAGCAGACCAATCCGGATGTCCTGACGCTGGATGTCGAAATGCCGCGCATGGACGGCCTCGATTTCCTCGAGAAGCTGATGCGCCTGCGCCCGATGCCGGTCGTAATGGTGTCGTCGCTGACCGAACGCGGCTCGGAAATCACCTTGCGCGCACTCGAACTGGGTGCGGTCGATTTCGTCACCAAGCCCAAGCTGTCGGTCCAGAGCGGCATGCGCGAATACGCGGAACTGATCACGGACAAGATTCGTGCGGCGGCCAAGGCGCGCGTCAAGCCGCGATCCGTGCCGCATCACGAACCCGGCAAGGAACATGGCACCGTGCTGCCGCTGATCCGCAATCCTCTTACCAGTAGCGAAAAGCTGATCATCATCGGCGCTTCTACCGGCGGCACCGAGGCAATCAAGGAATTCCTGATGCAGATGCCCTCAGATTGTCCGGGTATTCTCATTACACAGCACATGCCGGAAGGGTTCACGCGCTCATTCGCGAAACGTCTCGACGGCCTGTGCAAGATCACTGTGCAGGAAGCGCAGGGAGGCGAGCGCGTGTTGCCGGGACATGCTTTCATCGCACCCGGACACTCGCACCTGCTGCTCGCCCGCAGCGGTGCGAACTATGTCACCCAGCTCGACCAGGGGCCGCCGGTGAATCGTCACCGGCCGTCGGTGGATGTGCTGTTCGAATCGGCTGCGCGTTGTGCTGGCAAGAACGCGGTCGGCGTGATCCTTACCGGCATGGGCAAGGATGGCGCGGCCGGCATGCTGACGATGAAAAATGCGGGTGCCTACAATTTCGCACAGGACGAGGCGACCTGCGTCGTGTTCGGCATGCCGCGCGAAGCAATCGCCGTCGGTGCCACGCACGAGGTCGGACCGCTGCAGGCATTGCCGGGCATGGTGCTGGGCTACCTCGCAGCCCACGGCA
>DASVLM010000526.1:0-9935 GCA_036384875.1 Noviherbaspirillum sp. | reverse complement strand
AAATGCTCTTGACCCAGCCGCGCTCCTCGTCGGTAGGATCGGTCAAGTCGACCCAGATCGGCGCGACCTTCTCCAGATCGCTGCGGCTGTCGATGTTGACCTGATTGAGACGGCCATTCTGCAGCACGAAAACATTAATCATTTACTCTCCCGGTCTTGCCTGTAAAGAGACTGCGCTCAAGGCAGTTCGGCCGCATTCATCCGCCGCAGGATCAGCTCGGTGCGTTTTTCGAGATAGGACGATCCGCGATTCTTGTCGTAATACCGCGGGCGCGGCAGCATCACCGCCAGCCGCGCCGCCTGGGCCGGATTGAGGGCCGCTGCGGAAATGCCGTAATAATGCTGCGCGGCTGCCTCCGCGCCGAATACGCCCGTTCCCCACTCCACCACGTTCAGGTAGATCTCCAGGATGCGTTCCTTGTCCATCAGGAATTCCAGCATGTAAGTGATGACGACTTCCTGCGCCTTGCGCAGGTAGCTGCGTTCGCCGGAAAGGAAGAGATTCTTCGCGAGTTGCTGGCTGATGGTGGAACCGCCGGCTACCACCTTGCCCTTCTTTGCGTTCTTCTCGTAGGCTTTTTCCATCGCTTCCCAGTCGATGCCTTCATGCTCGGCGAAGTTCGAATCCTCGGACGCGATCACCGCGCGCTTGAGGTTGTTGGAGATGCGGCTGTACGGAACCCACTTGTGCTGCAGCTGCGCCTTGGGATTTTTTTCGCGCAGCACCGAGAGCTGATGCCGCATGAAGCTCGTCGATTCGGGATTGTGGTCCACCCACCACCAGAGCTGGAGGAAGAAGAAAAGCTGCATCACCAGCACGAACAGCACCGGCACCAGCACGCACCACAGCAGCAGCTTGCGCAGCAGCCTCATGTCGCCAGCAGGGCGGCGCGCAACGCCTCGTAAACCGGCGCGGTATCCGGTCGCACGCCACGCCATACATGAAACGCTTCCGCCGCCTGCTCCACCAGCATGCCGAGGCCATCGCGTACCTGTGCACCCTGCGCGTCGGCAAATTGCATGAAGACGGTCGGTTCCTTCCCGTACATCATGTCGTAGGCAAGCGTCGATGGTGCAAACACTTCAGCGGGAATCGGCGGCAGTTCCGAAGAGAGACTGGCGGAGGTTGCATTGATGACGACGTCGAAGACGCCATGCACGGCGTTGAACGCGCATGCCGATATGGCACCGTATGAAGCAAACTGGTTCGCGAGTTCTTCCGCTTTCGCCACAGTGCGATTCGCCACCAACAGTTGTTGCGGGCGCTGCTCCAGCAACGGCAGGATCACGCCACGCGCTGCGCCGCCGGCACCGAGCAGCAGGACTCGTTTGCCTTCCACGGCGACGCCGGCGTTGCGGACAATGTCCGTCACCAGGCCAACGCCATCGGTATTGTCGCCAAGGACAGTTCCGCCAACGAATTTCAAGGTATTGACCGCACCAGCCGCCTTCGCCCGTTCGGTCAGCGACGTGGCGAGCGCGTAGGCTTCCAGCTTGAACGGTACTGTGACATTCGCGCCCTTGCATCCCGTCGCGATCAATTCGCGTACCGTCGCGGCAAATCCATCAAGTGGTGCAAGTACGCGCTCGTAGACGAGATGCTGCCCGGTCTGCAGCGCGAAGCGCGCATGGATGTCGGGCGATTTACTGTGCGCGATCGGATTGCCGATCACGACATAACGATCCGGCGCGGTCAATTGGTCCTCCCCTGCATTTCGGCTTCGAGCGCATCGTCGCGCGTGAACTTGAAACGGGTCGTCATGACCCACACGTCGTCACGGTCCGATGACCGCATGTTCTTGGCAAAGGCACCGAAGGGCGCGGCGCGGCGGACGATGCGCTTGGCCGCTTCGTCGAGCGCAGGATTGCCGGACGAACGCTCCACCGTGATGCCGTCGTCATGGTCGGTGCGATAGATGCTGCCGTCCTGGAAAATCGAAATCGACATCGTCAGTTCGCCGTAAAGCTTGCGGCCGTCCCTCTGCGGAAAGTTCAGCGTGCCGATCTTTTCGATGCGCTGGCGCACGCTGTCGAAATACATCGCGTAGCCGACCTCGCGCGTGCTGGGCGAAATGAAGGTCTTGCGCGGCCGCTTGTTCTCGTCTTCGATACGTTTGGAAATCTCGGCCTCGCGGCGCAGCAGCTCGCGCGAGCTTTCCACTTCGTCGCGGCCATCGGTCGGCTGCACCTGCTGCTTGACATTGTCCCGGACAGGTTGCGACCTGAGGCGGTTCTTTTTGTTGACCTGCGCCAGCACGCGCTGCTGCTGTTCAAGTTCCTCAATGCGGCGCTGGATTGCTTTCAGGCCGTCGCCGTCTTCATTGCGACGCATGTCGGGCAGTGGCGACTTCGAGCGCCCCGCCGCGGCATTGCCGCCGCCATCGAGGTTCGCCTGCGCCAGCGCATCGGCCTTGACCGGCGCGCGATCGTGTTTCGCATTGACGAGAATGACTTCAAGGCCGGGGTCGGCCGGCTTGAAGCGGAAGGAATCAGGGGCGGCGAACCGCACTGCCAGCAGGGCGCCATGCAACAGGACCGACACTGCGATGGCGTAGGACAACGTGCGGTTTTGATCAGATACCATGAAGCGAATTCAGGCGCGGGCGGAAGCCTGAATTTTACGATAAAGAAAGGCCGGAAAAAGTCGAATGCGACGAACTTGTTACTGTTGGACGGATTCGGCGTCGGTCTCCGCATCGGTTGTGGCCAATTCGTCATTGGAGACCGCTGTCTCTTCGACATCGAGCTTGTCGCTGGCGATCTCGAGCAGGCGCGCCTCGACGGTCAGCTCGACCTCATCCCAACGAATCAGGTCCAGCTTCACGTGCGTGCCACGCGCAGCCTGCGGCATGCCGGGCAGGCGGATGATGAGCGGGATGTCAACCAGGCGCAGCACTTCATCCTTCAACACCACCGCATCGACCTGGCGCGCATTCTCCTGCGCCAGCCAGCGCAGGCACCAGTAACGCTCCATGTTCGATTGGAAGTCCGCATAGGCGGCATAGGCTGCATCGAATGCGGACACCACTGCAAACAAGTCAGCATCCTTGGGCTTGAACGGTGCAGCCAGCGGCGCCGTCACGCCGTGCTCGACGCAGGCAAGAATCTGCCACTGGTTGACCAGGTCGGTATAACGGCGCAGCGGCGAGGTACTCCAGGCATACTGGTCGACACCGAGTCCCTGGTGCGGTGCCGCGTGTGTGAGCATCCGGACCTGCATCTTTGCGGCCCATCCGCCTCCGCCGCCGCCCTGAGCGCGATAGATACCCGGCACGCCACAATCGTCCATCAGCTTGCCCCAGCTGCTGTTGGCAAAGATCATCAGCTCGGCGACGATCTTGTCCAGCGGCGCGCCTCGCTTGCGGCGGATGATGGAGACAATGTCGTTCTCGACATAGAAATTGAAATCGACGCGGTTGGTCTGTTCCGGCTTGAGGCCGAAGCCCTCGCGCTTGACCATGCGTCCCTTTTCCAGCACCTGCGCCCATTGCCAGAGCAGCGCGATCTCATCCTTGTGCTGATAGTCGCCCGCTCCCGCCGCCAGGTTTTCTTCAGTGACAATTTCGTCGAGATCGTTATGGCGCAGGTTAGCCGCGATCGGCACTGCCTCTGCCCTGGTTTCAGTCGAGACGACCGACCAGTCGGCGGTATCGATCGTCGCGTACAGCGACACTGCCGGGCAATTGCGTCCTTCCGAGAGCGTGAATACCTCAACCAGCGCATCCGGCAGCATGGTGATTTTGTCGCCGGGCATGTAGACCGTGGAAAGGCGGTGGCGCGCAATCGCATCGAGCGCATCGTCGCGCCGGATGCCGAGCGCCGGCGCTGCGATGTGGATGCCGACGCGGATCTTGCCGTCATCGAGACGCACGACGGAGAAGGCGTCATCGATTTCGGTGGTGGTCACATCGTCGATCGAGAAAGCCTTGACCTCGGCGACCGGCAGCGAAGGCGGCGTCGGCAAAGTCACTGACGGGAAGCCCGTTCCCTTGGGGAAGTGCTCGAACAGGAAGCGGCCGAGATGCAGATCCTTCGGAGAACCCACTCCGCCGGCCTCAAGCATCAGGCGCTCGGGCGTCGTTTGCAATTCCGTGCAGGCGGCGGAGAGCGCCTTGTATTCGATGCTGTTCTTGTCCGGCTTGAACAGCAGCTGCAATGCGGCGGGCTTCATCGCAACCGGCAAGCGGCGCTCCTTCAATTCGGCAACGTACTGGTCCTGGATGAGCGCCTGCTGCTTCTTCTTCTCGATGCCTGCGAGCGCTGCCTTCAGCGATTCTTCCGGCGCGGCCTTGTAGCGGCCCTTGCCCTTGCGGTAGAAATAAATAGGCGCGCTGTGCAGGCGCAGCAGCAGGCCAGCCGCTTCCTGCGGCCGGGGCTCGTGGCCGAAGTACTCGGCGCCGAGTTCGGAAAAACCGAACTCCTCCTGGCCTGCCACTTCCCACAGGAAGTCCAGGTCAATCTCGTCGGCCAGCGCCTTCGCGTCAGTCATTAACTGCACCGGATCGGGCGAGGAGAACTGCAGCAGCACGTCGCGCGCCTTGACCTTGGTGCGCTTGCCGCTCTGCATTTCCACCTGGTAGGCCTCTCCTTGCTGGGCCAGTACCGTGCCGGCCTTGAAATCGCCGGATTCTTCAAAGAATAGATTCATCGATTGTTTTGTTTATTCAGTTTCAGGTCGCCGCTTTCGCTTGCCAGCTGCGGCGAGATCAATTCGAGGATAGAGGGCAGGAACAGTTCAGTCACCAGCAAGTTGCCGTTCCGGCGCCTGTACAAACAGCGCCGGGCAAACAGCGGAGAGGCGACCGCCGTGCTGCCCACCGCAACCTGCGCGCGCCGCGCCAGCGGATGCTGCGCCCGCAGCCGCGCGTATTGCAATTCGCCACGCTCTACGCGCGGGTCGCCAAACAGCGTGGTGCCAAGCGAGCGTTCGCCGAGACGGCCGAAAAACGGCCAGTCCGATGCAGTCGCATCCAGCGGCACGATCGTATGGGCGTACACTACCGGCCGCTCATCGCACAGCAAAAGGACTTCGCGTTCCTGCACATGCACGCGACGCGGCAGCGCCACTTCCGACCATTCGTCGGCGAGGCAGAATCCGCGCTGCTGACTAAGCTTGCGCACCCTGAAGCGCCTGCTGTGCTGCATCAGTTTCATGGTCAGCGACATCGTATCCGTCAGCCATCCGCGCAAAGCCTTGGGCGCGTTCACGCCGTTCACATGCCCGACCCAGCGCGCATGCCCTACCGCATGCAGCGTCACCGTGGCGCTCCTGCGCCACAGAAGGCAAGCACCTCGTCGACATACTGCGCAAACTCGGAGATGCCGTGGTCGCTGCCTTCGATCACATGCTGTCGTGCGCCCGGGTAATGAGCTGTCATCTCGCGCCAATCGAGCACTTCGTCACCGGTCGCGGCCATCAGGAAGTAACGTTCCGGCCGCGTAATGCGTTCGACGGCAAGCGCTTCGAGTTCCGCGATGTAGTCGCGCTTGAATTCGAAGCGCTCGTCGGAGTGATAGGCGGTCGTCACACCGACATATTTTTCCAGGTCGCGCGGCGGCTTGACTGCCGGATTCAGCAGCACCGCCCTGCATCCGATTTGCTCGGCCAGCCAAGTCGCGTAATAACCGCCAAGCGAAGAACCGATCAACACCACTTCGCCTGCAGGCACGCCGGCCAGCAACCCTTGCGCCAGGCTGATTGCCTCTCGCGGTGATGCTGGCAATTGCGGGCAGACATATTCGTCGCCGCGCCCGAGTTCCTTCATGCGCTGCCCGAGCAACTGCGCCTTGAACGATCGTGGCGAAGACCGGAAACCGTGCAGGTACAGAATCATTTCGCCAGTGCGTCGAGGATCTTCTGGTGCACGCCGCCAAATCCGCCATTGCTCATGACCAGTACATGGTCGCCCGGCTTTGCCGCGCCGGCGACCGCCTGCACCAGCGCATCGAGGTCGTCATAGGCCGCAGCCTTGTCGCCCAGCGGCGCCAACGCTTCGCCGAGGTTCCAGCCCAGCGCATCCTTGCCGGCCTTGGCACCGTAGCCGAATGACAAATCGGCATCCACCAGACTGCCAGGCAAGGCACTTTTCATCGTGCCAAGCTTCATCGTATTGGAACGCGGCTCCAGCACGGCAAGAATGCGCGCGCTTCCAACCTTCTTGCGCAAACCGGCAACCGTCGTCGCAATCGCTGTCGGATGGTGGGCGAAATCGTCATACACCGTGATGTCATTGACGACGCCGCGCACTTCCATGCGCCGCTTCACGTTCTCGAAACGCCCGAGCGATTCGATTGCCTGCGCCGGCGGCACGCCGACATGGCGGGCGGCTGCGATCGCCGCCAGCGCGTTCATCCGGTTGTGCTCGCCTGTCAGCGACCAGCTGACGGTGCCTTGCACGTCGCCGTCGAAGCGAACGTCGAAGCTGCCGTCCTCATGCTCTCGCAGAGCCCAGCCGGCGCCACCCTGCACGCCGAACCATTCCTGCTCGCTCCAGCAGCCACGCGCAATCACCCGCTGTAGGGATTCCTCACGGCCGTTGGCAATCACCCGGCCGACGCCCGGCACGGTGCGTACGAGATGGTGAAACTGCGTTTCGATGGCGGCAAGGTCGGGAAAGATATCCGCGTGGTCGAACTCCAGGTTGTTCAAAACCGCCGTCTTCGGGCGGTAATGCACGAACTTGCTGCGCTTGTCGAAGAAGGCGGTATCGTATTCGTCGGCTTCGATCACGAAGAAGGCCGAATCCGCTTCCTTGCCCGACAGGCGGGCGGAAATGCCGAAGTTCATCGGCACGCCACCGATCAGGAAGCCGGGGTGGTAACCCGCGTCTTCCAGTATCCAGGCCAACATTGAGGTCGTCGTGGTCTTGCCATGGGTTCCCGCTACCGCCAGCACCCACTTGTTCTGCAGGATGTGCTCGCCTATCCATTGCGGGCCTGATGTATATGGCAATCCCCGGTTGAGGATTTCTTCCATCAGCGGATTTCCGCGGGAAACGACGTTGCCGATGACGAACAGATCCGGCTTCAAGTCGATCTGTTCCGGTCCGAA
This sequence comes from Noviherbaspirillum sp., assembly GCA_036384875.1. Classification (GTDB taxonomy): domain Bacteria; phylum Pseudomonadota; class Gammaproteobacteria; order Burkholderiales; family Burkholderiaceae_D; genus Noviherbaspirillum. Next base: position 2,884 of record DASVLM010000526.1, on the reverse strand, counting down.
ACCTTCAATCAGTTCTATGCCCTGCGCCGACAACTGGGTGCTCATGGGCGGGTAGACGTTGGCATCGCAACCGGTGACGCGGTGGCCGGCTTCCTTGGCGAGCACTGCAAGTCCGCCCATGAAGGTGCCGCAAATGCCGAGAATATGAATATGCATTGCTTGAAGTGAAATAAATATCCAATCGAACGCGCAATCAGACAGTCCAACCAGGACCGCAGCGCCGCTCGAGGCGAATCAGAGATTCTACCCGACACACGGCCGGCCGCCTTACGGAGTATGATCCACGCCATGGGAAACAACGGTTACAACATCGACGCTATCCGCGCCGAAATCGCCACCGCGGCGGCACGCCTGATCGCTGAAGACGGTGCCGATTACGCCACTGCCAAGCGCAAGGCGGCGCGGCAGGTGCTGGGAAACACAAAAGTACGCGGCGAAATCATGCCGGACAATGAACAGATCGAAGAAGAAGTCAGGCAGTACAATGAATTGTTCTTCGGTGACACCCAGCCTGCCCGGTTATTGCATTTAAGGAAACTCGCGCTGCGAATGATGGGCGAACTCTCGCAGTTCTCGCCTTTTCTGACCGGCGCCGTCCTCAACGGCACCGCAGGCGAGCATTCCGACATTTATCTGCAATTGTTCAGCGAAAGTGCCAAGGACGTAGAGATTTTCCTGCTGAATAAAAATGTCGACTTTGAAGTGTCGGAAGGTACGCCTGCGCGGGGCGGTGAACCTGTCGAAACCTTGAGCTTCCTGTGGCAGAACGAAGGCATTCACCTGTCGCTGTACGACAAGGACGATTTGCGACGCGTGCCTAAAAGCGCGTCCGACGGCAGGATATTGCGCGCCGATGTCGATGCCGTACGTACCCTGATCGAAAATACAGAAAACAATGAATAAGAACGCTGCCCTACTTGGTCTGGTCGCCGTGGCATTTGCCGGAATCGGTCTCTTCATCGGCTACCGTCATACCGAACCGACAAGTACAACACCCGCCGCGGTGAACAAACTTTTCGCCCAGACCATGAACGACACCTCAGGAAAGCCGCAGCAGTTGTCGCAATGGCAAGGAAGGTCGCTGATTGTTAATTTCTGGGCAACATGGTGCGCGCCCTGCGTTCAGGAAATGCCGGAATTGTCAGCCTTGCAAACCGAGATTCAATCGAAGCAAATCCAGATATTAGGAATCGGCATCGATTCACCTTCGAACATCGCGGAATTCGCTGCCAAATACAAGATTACCTATCCTATTTACAACGGCGGAATGGAAGGCACGGCGTTATCCCACGATCTTGGCAACCAAGCGGGCGGACTTCCTTTTACCGTCGTGATCGGACGGGACGGCCAGATCAAAAAAACTTTCCTCGGGCGTCTGAAAATGGACGAACTGCGTAAAGAAATTGCAAGTCTTTAGCGGAAAGAAAATCTTTTCCCTTGCCAATCCGCATCATTTGGCGGCAAAATCCGGCCAACCTCGTCAAACGGAGTTGAAACTCCATGGCAAAAAAACTCCTGCTGATCAATGGCCCGAACCTGAACATGCTCGGAACGCGTGAGCCGGAAGTCTATGGATCAACCACGCTAGCCGACATCGAGCAGGCAGCGGCCGCGCAGGCTGCTGCTGCAGGTGCGTCGCTGGCCAGTTTCCAGAGCAACCATGAAGGCGCGCTGATTGATCGCATCCAGCAGGCCAGGCAGGACGCCGTCGATGCCATTGTCATCAACCCGGGTGGATTAACGCACACCAGCGTCGCCCTGCGCGATGCACTGGCAGCGGTCGACATTCCGTTCGTCGAGGTACACATCTCCAATATTCACAAGCGGGAAGCCTTTCGGCACCATTCCTACCTTTCCGGCATCGCGGTCGGCGTCATCTGCGGACTCGGCGTGGAAGGTTATCGGGCAGCGATCGACTTTGCCCTCAAAAAGCTCTAATTCTCAATATCTTGCCGCGAAATGATGCGATAAGCATATAATCGTGGCGAATTCGTTGATACCAATAATTCTGAAGGATTTCATATGGATCTAAGAAAACTCAAGACGCTGATCGACCTCGTCGCAGAATCAGACATCGCCGAGCTCGAAGTCACCGAGGGCGAGAGCAAAGTCCGTATCGTCAAATCCTCCGGCGCGCCGCAAAACCAGGTTGTCATGATGCAGCCGCAGCCGCAAACCATTTCCGTTCCGCAGCCGGCCGCCGCGCAGCAAGCCGCTTCGGCGCCTGCCGCCGCCGCAGCGCCTGCCGTCCCGGAAGGCCATATCGTGAAGTCGCCGATGGTCGGCACCTTCTATCGCTCTTCCGCCCCGGGCAATCCTCCGTTCGTCGAAGTCGGCTCCACCATCAAGGAAGGCGACACGTTGTGCATCATCGAGGCGATGAAGCTGCTGAACGAAATCGATTCCGACGTCGCCGGCGTCGTCAAGCAAGTCCTCGTCGAAAACGGTCAGCCGGTGGAATTCGGCCAGCCGCTGTTTGTGATCGGTTAAGGGTTACGGCGCGCCCGCGCCTGCTCCTCAGCCCACCCCTTAACGCATCACAGCAATACAATAACCATGTTCGAAAAAATCCTTATAGCCAATCGCGGCGAGATTGCTTTGCGCATCCAGCGCGCATGCCGCGAAATGGGCATCAGAACGGTGGTCGTGCATTCGGAGGCCGACCGCGAAGCGAAATACGTCAAGCTCGCCGATGAATCGGTCTGCATCGGACCGGCGCCGTCGTCCCAAAGCTACCTCAATATGCCGGCCATCATCAGCGCGGCAGAAGTCACCGATGCCGAAGCGATCCACCCGGGTTACGGCTTCCTGTCGGAGAACGCGGACTTCGCTGAACGCGTGGAAAAGTCCGGCTTCGTCTTCATCGGCCCGCGCCCGGAATCGA
>DASVLM010000525.1:0-2098 GCA_036384875.1 Noviherbaspirillum sp. | reverse complement strand
GGCCAACCTGCGCGGCGGGTTGCGCTGGAAAAGCAGTGAGCTATCGCTCAATGTCGCCAACCTCACCGACGCGCGCCCCAATCTTGGCGACATCAGCTACGTCGGCTATGAACGCTTCGTTGCCGGGACCTCGACACCGATGCCGCAGGTGGCCACGCTGCCGCCGCGCACCGTTACGTTGCAATGGTCGCAGCGGTATTGAACCGTGCCGGGCGGCTGGGCGCAGCGAGGTGCCAGTTCCTCAGCAAGCACAAAGCCCGATCATGAAAATTGGTTACCAATGCCAGGTGAACAACACCGATTTCATGTCGCCTTACCCGCCTTGCTCAAGCCAACGCCGCACCTTGGCAAGGCGCTCCGACTGCCCGCCGGCCAAAGGCTCAAACGCCACCCCCATCGAGCGCAAGCGCTCCTGGTACCAGGCATACTGGGCATGGCGAAATGCCTCGTCGCGCCGCGAGCCATCCTGCACCATGGGGAAGTCGGGTTCGCAAAGATAGACCTTGTCATAGCGCGTATACGCGAGCGCTTCCAGTTCCGGGTCCGCGCGGCCGAACTGGTCGAGGCAATACAGCAGCGTGGTCAGCGGCGTCGTGTCGCAAAACACGAAGCGCTTGGCCACGCGGCAGGCAGCGGCTTCCTGCTCCAGTTGGGTGTGCGCAATGTGCAGGTAATCGTCGAAAGTCAATGCGCCGCGCTTCTCGATCCATAGCGTGCGTCCGTACTCCGGTACCCAGGGTGTGCCGTACTCCTGCGCCAGGGCGCTGCAGATCGTGGTTTTGCCGCTCGATTCGCCGCCGAGGAAGGTGATGCGCGAGACGAAGTCCGCATAGACAGCGGGCGAGAGAAAATGACGCAGGCCATGGACGTCGGCGCGGATTTGCGTGCCGGAGACGGGCACGGCCTGCCTTGCCCGATCCACCATCACGTGCGCGACCGGGCGGGAAAAATGCTGCGACAGGGCCGCGGCAAAGCCGTCGCCATAGTCTTCGCTGGTGAACACGGCATCGACCGCCGTGCCCAGCACCTCACTGCACAGCGATGCGGTGAAGTGGCGCTGCGCGGCATCGTCCGCGTCGTTGGGCGGCATGGGCGGCACGCGCCGGCCGGCACGCTGCCAGCCGGCGACCAGCGCCGGCGTCACGACCAGGCTGTGCGCTTGCGGCGCAATCTCGTGCAGCCAACGCGCGCGGCGCTCCGGTTCGCAGCCGGGGAATTCGGGGTTGGAATAACTGATGACGTAGAGTTCGCCGCACCGGCTTGCCGCCGCTTTCAGCAACGCCTCATGCCCCTTGTTCAAAGGGGCAAACTTGCCGACCACCAGGCCGCGTGCAAACTTCATGCGGCAAGCTCGCGGCGCCATCGGTGGAGCCCGTACCAGGTGTTGAACCAGAAGAACAGATAGAGCGCAGCCGTCACATATAGCCCGCGCACGGCGTACAGCGGCGCCGCCACCGAATTGACCACGAGCCAGGCATGCCAGTTCTCGATGCGCCGCCCCATCATCAAGAGTTGGCCGAGCACGGAAAACGCGAGCACGATGGAATCGAAGAAGGGTGCGAAAGCCCGGGTATAGTGTTGCAGCAGCAAACCGTACCCCAATGCCGCCAGCGCTGCGGCCACGGTGCAGGCGACGAGCTGTGGCAAGCCGGTACGACGCACCGGCAACGTGCCGCCGCGGCCATGCAGCCAATGCCACCAGCCGACCAGGCTGCTGACGATGAAGAAGGCTTGCAGCGTCACGTCGGCATAGAGCTGGGTTTCATAGAACACCCAGGCGAACAGCGCGCAGCTGACGATGCCGGTCCACCAGGTATGCACGCTGTTGCGCGCAGCCAGAACGATGGCGATGACGTTGCCTGCGTTGGCGCCGATTTCGATTGCCGATACCATGTCCCTGCCGTCCGGAAGCGTGTGAAATGCGCATGTGAAATATGCGAAAGGTGCGCCATTATACTAACCGGGGTCCCCGGACGGGAGCGGGAATCAGACGCTCACGGCATGCTGCACCTCGGCCAGCTTCAGTTCCGGCGCGAAGCGCAGGATGAAGTCGTAGGCATAGGAACGCAGGTAAGCTCCGCGCCGCACCGCCAGGCGC
>DASVLM010000524.1:0-6996 GCA_036384875.1 Noviherbaspirillum sp. | reverse complement strand
GCTGGTGGCCGATATCGGCGCCTTATCGCTGGTCATGCCCGCGGATTGGATAGGCGAATGGCGGCGAAGCGAACCCTGGAAAAAGATTTGAGCAGCGTCTGTGCGGTGCAGCTTGTCGAGCGGAACTTTTCTTGCCAAGATGCATCAGATAACGGTTACCGTTGATTGACCGCCATGCTTAATTCGTCCGCCCTCGCTACTCTTCCTGCCGAATGGCAACACTGGATACGCCACAACCTCAATCGCGGCTGCGAGCCTGGCAGCATGCTGCAAATCATGATCCGCGATGGAAACTTCGACGCCTGGCTGGCGCAGGCGGCCATCGGTGAGGCAACCGGCAAGACTGTGGATGCGCCGAAGCCGCGCGAGATGCCGTTCGTCGATACCTCGGTCAATACCGTGCAGACGCCCGACCGCACCGTGAATGTGCTGCTGTCGATGAAGTCGCCGCGTATCGTCCTGTTCGGCAATGTGCTGTCGAACGAAGAATGCGACAGCCTGCTCGACTATTGCGCCGCCCGGCTTGAGCGCTCGCCAGTGGTGGGCGATGCCGACGGCGCAACCCAGGTGCATGCGCATCGCACCAGCCGCGGCGCAATGCTGCAGCGTGGCGAATCGGAGCTTGTGCAAAGGATAGAAACGCGCCTTGCCGCGTTGGTCCGCTGGCCGGTGGAGCGCGGCGAGGGCTTGCAAGTGTTGCGTTATGAACGGGGCAATGAATACCGCCCGCATTTCGACTGGTTCAACCCCGATCTGCCTGGTCCGCGCAAGCACCTCGAACGCGGCGGGCAGCGCGTTGGCACCATCATTACCTATCTCAGCGACGTGGAAGAGGGCGGGGCGACTTCCTTTCCCAACATAGGTCTGGAAGTGCAGCCGCGCAAGGGCTGCGCCGTGTTCTTCGCCAATACCGATGCGAACGGCGTACCCGACCAGCAGACCCTGCATGCTGGCGAACCCGTCATGCGGGGCGTGAAGTGCATCGCGACCAAGTGGTTGCGTGAACGGGAATACGTCTAGGAATTGCGGGCAAGTCCGGGAACCAAACGAAAATCACCCGCGACACCCGAACCGCAGCCGCCCGCAGGCGGACTTTGATCCATGTCATTCGCGGCCAATTGCGCGCCGCCGTATGATGAAGATGGTCGCTGCTCAGGGAGTCGAAACAGATTTCGATGCCTGTGATGCAGCAAGTAGCGTGGTATCCACTGTTCTTCATTCATACGAGGTGCATCATGGCAAACCAGCTTTCCCGACTCAATCCCTTCCGTGACATTGCTCGCTTCGATCCTTTCCAGGGTTTCGACGATTTCTTCAAGGATCTGCAGTGGCGGCCGGCAATGCGCGGCATGGACGTCGAACCGCGCATCAAGATGGACGTTACCGAAAACGACAAGGGCTACGCCGTCAAGGCGGAAATCCCGGGCGTGAGCAAGGACGACATCAAGGTCAACGTCAAGGGCAATGAAGTTTCCATCAGCGTCGAAGTCAACAAGGAAAAGGAAGAGAAGGAAGGCGATACCGTGATCCACAGCGAACGCTATGTGGGCCGGCAATATCGCAGCTTCACGCTTCCCGTCGAAATCGATGAAGGCAAGGTGGAAGCGCGCTACCTCGACGGCGTGCTCGACCTGAGACTGCCCAAGCGCGCGGGCGACAGCGGCGCCAAACAGATCAGCATCAGCTGACCGCAGGCATTTTTCCTGCTGCATGACTGCTCCACGGCATGCGTCCACCGCTTCCCCCCTGCAAGGCGCCGGCCAGGAACTCGAAGGCCGGCTGCCTTGGTGGAGGCAGCCGCTGGAGCAGAACCTTGCCGCCCTCGGCGCCGGCGGCGCCGGCGGTATCGGTGACAAGGGCCTGAGCGAACACGAGGCGCGTCGCCGCCTCGACCATTACGGGCGCAACCGTTTTCGCGACGCTCCACCCGAACGCATCTGGCTGCAGATCCTGCGGCGCTTCCGAAACCCTCTCGTATTGCTGCTGCTGTTTGCCGGCGCGATTTCCGCCGCGACGGGCGAAGCAGTCGGTGCCGCCACCATCGGCGTCATCGTCGTCTCCAGCGTGCTGCTGGACTTCCTGCAGGAATATCGTGCCGGCAAGGCTGCCGAAAAGCTGAAGCAGACGGTCGCCTTGCGCGCCAACGCCATGCGCGACGGAATCGTGCGCAGTTGCCTGGTGCAGGAGCTGGTGCCGGGCGACGTGGTCCTGCTCAAGGCCGGTCAACTGGTGCCGGCGGACGGCAGGGTGCTGTCGGCGCGCGACTTCTTCGTCAAGCAGGCGGCGTTGACCGGCGAATCCATCCCCGTCGAAAAATCACCGGGAGCAATGGCAAGCGACGACGCGCTCTCCAGCGCCGGCAACGCGTTATTCATGGGCTCCAGTGTGGTGTCGGGCGAGGCGACGATGCTGGTCTGCGCCACCGGCGTCCATACGCAGATCGGGCGCGTTGCGCAGTCGATCGCAAAGCCGCGCGGCCCGACTGCGTTCGAACTCGGCATCGAACACTTCGGCATGCTGATCCTGCGCGTGGCGTCGGTTTTGCTGGTGTTCGTGGTCGCAGTCAACCTGTTCGCGCACAAGCCGCCGCTGGAATCCTTCATGTTTGCGTTGGCACTGGCAGTCGGCCTTACGCCGGAACTGCTGCCGATGATCGCCACCGTCACGCTCACGCGCGGCGCCTTGCGGCTGGCGGCGCGGCATGTAATCGTCAAGCGCATGTCCGCCATCCAGGACCTTGGCGCGATCGACGTACTCTGCACCGACAAGACCGGCACGCTGACCGAGGGCAGTATCCGGCTGGAGCGGCATGTCGACATCGACGGGCGCGGAAGCGAAACGGTGCTGCGTCATGCCTGGCTCAACTGCCATTTCGAGACCGGCATGCGCACGGTGCTGGAAGACGCAGTGCTCGCTCATCAAACCATCGACGCCGACGGCTGGCGCAAGATTGATGAAGTGCCCTTCGATTTCGAACGGCGACGCTTGTCTGTGTTGCTGGGAGAGCGGCGGCCGGAAGGGGAGAAACGCTGGCTGATCTTGAAGGGCGCGCCCGAAGACGTGTTGCGTCATTGCTCGAACGCCATGCTGAATCCGGACACCGCGCCTGCCGAAACGATTCCGGTTGATGACGCGGTCGTGGCGACGGCGCGGTCGCACCTGGCTGAACTGGAGTCGGCGGGATTCCGCACGCTGGCGGTGGCAGTGCGCCAGATGCCGGACGACCGCGACCATGCCCGGCTCGAAGACGAGTCCGGCCTGACGCTGGTCGGCTTCCTCGGCTTCCTCGATCCGCCCAAGGCCAGCGCGGCCGGCGCCATCGAAAAACTTGGCAAGCTCTCCATCGGCCTGAAGATCGTCACCGGCGACAGCGAGCTGGTCACGCAATTCATCTGCAAGGCACTGCGCGTGCCGGTGCACGGCGTGCTGACCGGCAGCGACATTGCCGCGATGGATGACGACACGCTGCACAAGGAAGCGGAACGGGCCAACCTGTTCTGCCGCGTCAATCCAATGCAGAAGAATCGCGTGATCCTGGCGCTGAAGGCGAACGGCCATGCAGTCGGTTATCTCGGCGACGGCATCAACGATGCGCCGGCGCTGCACAACGCAGATGTCGGCATCTCGGTCGATTCGGCGGTCGATGTCGCACGCGAAGCGGCGGACCTGATCCTGCTGCGGCGAGACCTCGGCGTGCTGGCCGGCGGCGTGCGCGAAGGGCGGCGCACCTTCGCCAACATGCGCAAGTACATCATGATGGGAACCAGCTCGAACTTCGGCAACATGTTCAGCATGGCGGGTGCGGTGCTGTTCCTGCCTTTCCTGCCGCTGACGCCGGTACAGATCCTGCTCAACAACATGCTGTATGACCTGTCGGAACTGGCATTGCCGTTCGATAGCGTCGACAAGGAAGAAATCGCCGGGCCGCAGAAATGGAACCTCGGCTTCCTGCGCAACTTCATGCTCGTGCTCGGGCCGGTAAGTTCGCTGTTCGATTTCCTTACGTTCTATGTGTTGTTGAAAGTGATGCATGCGGACGAGGGCATGTTCCGCACCGGATGGTTCATCGAATCGCTGGCGACGCAGGTGCTGGTGATTTTCATCATCCGCACGGCCGGCAATCCGTTGCGCAGCAAGCCGCATTCGCTGCTGGTCGTTGCCGCAATCGCGGTCGTCGCCGTTGCTGCCGGATTGACATTGATGCCATGGCGGGGCTACCTTGGTTTCGAATTGCTGCCGCTCCACTTCTTCGGCTTGCTGGCGGTACTCGTGGCCGGGTACCTGCTGATTGCGCAAATCGTCAAGGCAGCGTTCTTCCATATCACAGGAAAAGGGACGGGCCTGGCGGCATGAGTATGGAACATCAAGGACTTTCGAACGATGCGGCTGCGTCCCGGTTGCGCCGGGACGGGTACAACGAACTGCCCGCGGCCGGGCAGCGCGGCTGGCTGCGCATCTTCCTCGAAGTGGTGCGGGAGCCGATGTTCCTGCTGCTGCTGGCCGCCGGCGGAATCTACCTGTTGCTCGGCGATCCGCAGGACGCGGCAATGCTGCTCGGATTCGTGCTGGTGTCGATGGCGATCACCATCTACCAGGAGCGCAAGACCGAACGCGTGCTGGAGGCGCTACGCGATCTTTCCAGCCCGCGCGCGCTGGTGATACGGAATGGCGAACAGCGCCGCATCGCCGGCCGGGAAGTCGTCATGGACGACTTGCTCGTGCTGGAAGAGGGCGACCGCATCGCCGCCGACGGCGATCTGGTCGAAGCGCACGACCTGCTGGTGGACGAATCGCTACTGACCGGCGAATCCGTTGCGGTTGACAAGGAGGCCGGGGCCGGCGGAGAAGGCGGCGTCGTGCGTTCCGGCTCCGTCATCGTGCAGGGCGGCGGCCTGGCGCGGGTGACGGCGATCGGCGCGGCCACCGAAATCGGTCGCATCGGCCGGGCGCTGCAGGAAATCGATCCGGGACGCAGTCCCCTGCAAGACGAGATCGCAATACTGGTGAAGCGGTTTGCCGCCGTGGCCGTCGTCATTGCTGCCACGGCTTTCGTTTTGTACGGCGCCACGCGACATGACTGGTATGCCGGCATGCTGGCGGGAATCACGCTGGCGATGTCGCTGCTGCCAGAGGAATTCACGCTGGTGCTGGCTGTCTTCATGGCGCTGGGTGCGTGGCGACTGACAGGCAGCCAGGTACTGGCGCGGCGCACCGCCGTCATCGAGACGCTGGGCGCGGCAACTGCGTTGTGCGTCGACAAGACCGGCACGATCACGCAGAACAGGATGTCGGTGAAATGCATCGTGATCGAAGGCGTCGAGCATGCGCTCGATCAGTTCGTCGACCAGGCTTTCGATTCAAGCAGCCACGCGCCCGAGGCAGTCTGCGAATTGCTCAGGCAGGCCGTGCTCGCAAGCGAAATCCTGCCGTTCGACCCAATGGAAAAAGCCTTTCACCAGAGCGCCGAGCGTCTTTGCCCTTCCGCAAAGGACGCCAGCGCCAACTGGGATTTCGTGCATGAGTACCCGTTGACGGGCGAATTGCCGGCGATGACGCATGTGTGGCGCGAACCGGGCGACGGACTGTGCCACGTTGCCGCCAAGGGCGCACCGGAAGCGATCGCGCGTATGTGCGGACTCGATCCGCAGGCGCGCGCAAGGGTGCTCGCCGACGCCGCCGCACTCGCGGCGCGCGGCATGCGCGTGCTGGCGGTAGCGAAGGCGCGCCATCCGGGAGAGGACTGGCCTTCCAGCCCGGAAGCATTCGATTTCGCATGGCTCGGCCTGGTCGGGCTTGCCGATCCGCTTAGGCCCGCCGTGCCGGGTGCGATACAGGCCTGCCGTGCCGCCGGCATCAGCGTTGTCATGATCACCGGCGATCATCCGGCTACCGCGCAAGCAATTGCGCGCGAAGCCGGCTTGCCGTCAGAAAAGGTAGTGACAGGCGCGGAACTGGATGCGATGGACGATGTACAACTTGCTGCCGCGCTTACCGATACACACGTGTTTGCCCGCGTGCGGCCCGAGCAGAAGCTGCGGCTGGTGGAAGCCTTGCGCGCGACAGGGCAGGTGGTGGCGATGACCGGCGACGGCGTCAATGACGCTCCCGCCTTGAAGGCGGCGCATATCGGCATCGGCATGGGCCAGCGCGGCACCGACGTGGCGCGCGAGGCTTCGGCCCTTGTGCTGCTCAATGATGATTTCAGTTCCATCGTCGAAGCGGTACGCATCGGACGACGCATTTACGACAACCTGCGCAAGGCCATGGTGTACATCGTCGCGGTACACATGCCCATTGCCGGCATGGCGCTGCTGCCGCTGGTGCTCGGCACGCCGCTGGTGTTTGCGCCGGTGCACATCGTGTTCCTGGAAATGATCATCAATCCAGCCTGTTCCATTGTCTTCGAATCGGAACATGCGGAACCCTCCATCATGCAGCGGCCGCCGCGCGCACCATCGGAACGGCTGTTCGGCCGCCGCAGCATCATGGTCGCCGTGCTGCAGGGTGGGGGATTGGTGGCGGTGGTCGCGATTGTGTACGGACTCTGCCTGTCGGCCGGCATGCCGGCGGGCCAGGTGCGGACGATGACGTTCTGCAGCCTGGTGGCAGGCAACCTCAGTCTGATCCTCGCCGGCCGCTCATCGACGCGCAGTGCGTTGCGCCTGCTTGCAGTGCCGAACCGTGCGCAGTGGTGGGTGGTCATCGGCGCTGCGCTGGCGCTGCTGGCGGCGGCAAGCTTGCCTGCACTGCGGCAGTTGTTCCACTTTGCGCCGCTGCCGCCTGCCGCCGCTGCTTATGCGATCATGGCGGGGCTGGCTGCGATCATCTGGTTTGAATTGGTGAAATGGATGGCAATGCGAATGACGACCGGTGCAAGGCGAACGAGAAAAGCACATGAATCCCGGACATGATATCCACGCGCAGCGCAAGCTGGTCGAGGCGCTTGCGCATCTGCTCGGGCAGGCGCCTGAGGAGGCATCCGTGCATGAGACGCAT
>DASVLM010000523.1:0-5656 GCA_036384875.1 Noviherbaspirillum sp. | reverse complement strand
GCCGACCATGAAGCCCTGCTCGACAAGCTGGACAAGGAGGCCAAGGGTAGCTGCGTCTGGCGGGCCGTGCCGGCGGCGAGTTGATCGCTCTCCCGGCTTGTGGCATAATCGCCGCTTTCGCACCACGGACGGTTAGCTCAGTGGTAGAGCACTGCCTTCACACGGCAGGGGTCGCAGGTTCAAACCCTGCACCGTCCACCAAGAATTTTTGCATAGCCCAGCGACCAATCCCACTTGGTTGAGTCATAGTTGGGTACCGGAAAGCCTGCCAGATGAGCAGGCTTTTTTCATTTTGACGGGCCGTCTATTCCGTTCCCCGTCCCGGTCCTGCCGGCACCATCGTTGCGATCGAATTCCGGCATCAGCATGCGGATCGACTCGAAGGTCAGAAAAATGTGGCGCTCGATTGCGATGCTGGCCTGCGTGGTGTCGCGCGCGAGAGCGGCATCAAAGACGGCGGTATGCTCTGCATGCACGTCGCGCGGGATCGAGCGATCGGAGATGACTATATGTCGATAGCGTTCCGATTGTCGATAGAGCAGGCCGATCAGATAGCGCAGCCAGCGCGACTCGCATGCAGCAATCAGCGCTTCGTGGAAGTCGCGATTGCGCAGTTCCCATTCGCGCAGATCCCCCGGTACACCTCCCCCCAGTTTTTCTTCACTCTTGCTCAGCTTGTGGAATGCGGCGACCAGGTTCGCTTCCCATTCATCATCGCCGGAAGCAATCGACTGCCTGAGCGCTTCGCTTTCAAGCAGGATCCGGTTACGTGTAATATCTTCAAGATCGCTCAGCGACATCGGCGCCACATGGAAGCCGCGCTGGCCTTCGCTCACCACCAACGCATCCGACAGCAGCAGCGACAGGGCTTCGCGCAGGGTGCCGGCGCCGATGCCGTAACGCTCTTTCAAATGCTCGACGCGCAATTTTTCTCCGGGAGGCAGGCGGCCCTCGATGATGTCGCGCCGCAGTCGGAGATAGGCGCCTTCGATCAAGGTGGTCGGCGGCGTATCGGCTTCCGCAAACGCGGCGTTGAATTTTTGTGAATGCAGCATGTTGTTATTCGCTCGGCGGGTTGTTTTCCTGATCGCGCTTGAGTCGATAGGTCAGTTGCGGGCGCGTCAGGCCGAGCATGCGCGCAGCGCCCGCGAGATTGCCGGATGAGCGTTCGACCGCTTCACGCAGCAGCATGGATTCGATGCCTTCCAGCGACATGCCGCTGGAAAGAATGGCATCGCATAACCTTGCATGTTCGGGCGAAGACTGTTCCGCGAGCTTGCCGGCGTCGGTGATAAAGATATTATCGGTATCATGCAGGCTGGGGAACAAGTGGTCGAGTTCGATCCTGCCTTCGTGCGATGCAAGAATGATGCCGCGCTCGATCATGTTCTCCAGTTCGCGCACATTGCCGGGCCACTGATAGCTTTTCAACGCCTTCAGCGCCTTGTCTGTAATGCCGACCACACGCTTGCCGTGCATGGCGTTGAACTTTTTTATCATGGCCTGCACCATCGGCGGGATATCAAGCACGCGCTCGCGCAACGGCGGAATCAGGATCGGATAGACATTCAGGCGGTAATACAGGTCGGCGCGGAAGCGGCCGGCTTTCACTGCTTCCTGCAACTCGACGTTGGTTGCGGCAACGATGCGCACGTTGACCTTGCGCGTTTTTTCATCACCCAACCGCTCTATCTCGCCTTCCTGCAGCACGCGCAGCAGCTTCGCCTGCGCCGCCAGCGGCAGTTCGCCGATTTCATCGAGGAACAGCGTGCCGCCTTCTGCCCGTTCGAATTTTCCCATGCGCGTGGCATGTGCGCCGGTGAACGCGCCTTTCTCGACGCCGAACAACTCTGACTCCACCAGGTCATGCGGCAATGCCGCGCAGTTGATCGCGACAAACGGCCGGTCCGCGCGTCGGCTCATCTCGTGCAGGGCGCGCGCGAAGCGTTCCTTTCCGACCCCGGTTTCGCCGGTCAGCAGGACTGTGACGTTGGTCTTGGCGGCCTTGAGCACCAGGTCATACGCGCGCTCGAAGGCGGGTGAGCTGCCGATGAGGTTCTCGACCTGCCGCTGCTGTTCCAGCGAGGAACGCAGCGCATCCACCTGCGTACTCAACTCCAGCAGGCGCGACACCATCGAATCTGCTTCGTAGTACCGCGTATATTCCGCCGCATCCGGCCATTCCTCCACCGGCTTGCCGATGATGCGGCAGTGGCCGGGGCCGCAAGCGGCACATTCGACTTCCTTGAACAACACGAAGCGGCCCATGAATGCAGTGGTATAGCCGGACGCGTAACCGATCAGCATCCAGCACACGGGTTCGGGGTTCGGGCCGAATTCCTTCACATGGGCTTCCGCTTCCCAGGAGTTTTCCCACAGGAATTCGCCAAGGAATTTGCCGGATGCCACATCCATGTCGATCGAGACCGGCGTTACCTTGACGCTGCCTTCGAGCATGTGCAGCTGCGGCCCGACAACGAAGGCGTCGATGATGCTTTGATCGCTCCGGATCTTTTTGGCCAGCTCGGCGTCGCGCATGCCGGACTCGTAACCCATGCGTGTAAACACGCGACGAGTATGTTCGAGGCCGACCGAATTCAGCAGTTCCTTGCGCAGTCCGGCCAGCGCCGCCACGTGCAGCAGCACCATGCGATGCTCGGCCAGCCAGATCGTGCCGTCCGCTCCTGAAAATCGGACCAGGCGCTGCAAGTCAAGGTTCTTTGGATATTTGATCATTCGATCTCCATGGGCCGGCGTCCGGTGTTCATGCTCGCCGGAAATAATCTCGAGATTTTATAGTAATACCGGAGATTATCGATCATTTGATTCACTCCGAGCCAGTGAATTGATCATTTCATGCGCTGATAAAAAGCAATAAAGAGCGCGCTGCGGCGCAGCATTCCGCTGCTCTCTGATCGCTCCAAAAACCGGCCTTCTTCAGCGAGGCAAACCCGCTCCAGCGAATGCTGCGACGCACACAATTCCCAAAATCTCGATATTTTTCTTAATTCACGACATTTTGGCACGGCGGTTGCTATTACCAGTATCGCCAACCACCCGAGACGCAATCCATGGACGCCAAACAGTTCGATACCACCCGCAAGTTCGTACGTGTCATCGAAACACGGGAGAACGGGATGGTCGAGTTCGAGTTCGCCATTGGCGAGCCCGAACTGTTTGTCGAGTTGCTGTTGCCGGCGCAGGCGTTTGCCGAATTTTGCGCCAGCAATGCGGTGACGGTGATCGACCCCGCCGCACAACCAGTTCCGCCAGTGAATCCCGACAGCGAGGCAGCGCAATGGGATTGGAACCTGCGTCAGGCAACGCACCAACGCTTCAAGTAAGGCTCCGGTCCAGGAATCTGCGCCGGCTATTAAAACAGGAGGAGTCAGCAAATGCATATTGATCTTCGTACCGTCAGCATCAAACCGCTGCGCCAGACGTTCGACCACGTCGCGCGCCGCATCGGCGGCGACAAGCCGGCAACGCGCTACCAGGAAGGCACGCTCGGCGTTCAGGCCGATGCCAACTTCCACTATCGACCCCTGTGGGACCCCGAGCACGAACTGTTCGACGTCACTCGCACCAAGGTCAAGATGGCCGACTGGTATGCCTTCAAGGACCCGCGCCAGTTCTATTACGGCACCTACACGCTGGCTCGCGCCCGCATGCAGGAAACCGCCGAAGGCGATTTCGACTTCGTGGAAGCGCGCGGCCTGGCCGCCGCGATGCCGGAAGCCACGCGCAAGCTCGCGCTCGACGTGCTGCTGCCGCTGCGCCACCAGGAATGGGGCGCCAACATGAACAATTCCTATATCTGCGCCTACGGCTACGGCACTGCTATTACCCAGCCGTGCATCTACCAGGCGATGGATCACCTCGGCATCGCTCAATACCTGACGCGCGCCGGCCTGCTGCTGGACGACGAAACCGCGCTCGACGCCGCCAAGGAAGCGTGGCTCAAGGACGCCAAATGGCAGGGCCTGCGCCGTTACGTTGAAGACAGCTTCGTGCTGAAAGATTGGTTCGAACTCTTCGTCGCGCAAAACCTGGTGCTCGATGGCCTGCTGTATCCGCTCGTGTACCAGCACATCGACAACGTGATGTCCGCGCAAGGCGGCCCGGTGATATCGATGCTCACCCGCTTCCAGAGCGAGTGGTTCGCTGAAAACAGGAAGTGGGTCGACGCCAGCATCAAGACTGCTGCGGGCGAATCGGTGGAGAACAAGGCGCTGCTGTCGCAATGGACCACGCAATACCGCGACAAGGCGCTCGCCGCGCTGACACCGCTCGCGCAGTTCGCCATCGGCGCGCAGGCCGACGCCGTGATGGCCGAACTGGCAGAGGAATTCAACACGCGCGCCACCAAGGCCGGCTTGTCGCTCTAAGGAGAAATGATGTCAAACGTATTCATCGCACTGCAAACGAACGAAGAGACGCGAAGCATCATCGACGCGATTGCGCAGGACAACCCGGAAGCGATCATCAATGAGCAGCCGGCCATGGTGAAGATCGATTCACCCGGCCGCCTGACCATCAAGCGCGAAACGGTGGAAGAAAAACTGGGCCGCGACTTCGACCTGCAGGAACTGCACGTGCATCTCATCACGCTGTCCGGCCACATCAACGAGACCGACGACGAATTCACCCTCAGCTGGACGCACTAAGCCTGGCTATCACGACGGAGACAAGACAATGGACATGAAAGCCAACAAAAAGCTCGGCCTGAAGGAGCGCTACGCAGCGATGACGCGCGGCCTCGACTGGGAAACCACCTATCAGCCGATGGATGCGGTCTACCCGTACGACAAGTTCGAAGGCATCAAGATTCACGACTGGGACAAGTGGGAAGATCCGTTCCGCCTGACCATGGATGCCTACTGGAAGTACCAGGCCGAGAAAGAACGCAAGCTATACGCGATCCTCGATGCATTCAACCAGAACAACGGCCACCTTGGTGTTACCGATGCACGGTACATCAATGCACTGAAGCTGTTCCTGACCGGCGTGTCGCCGCTGGAATACATGGCGCACCGCGGCTTTGCCCACGTCGGCCGCCAGTTCCGCGGCGCGGGTGCGCGCGTGGCTTGCCAGATGCAGTCGCTCGACGAGATCCGCCACTTCCAGACGCAGGTTCACTCGCTGTCGAACTACAACAAGCACTACAACGGTTTCCACGACTGGCGCCACATGCATGATCGCGTCTGGTACCTGTCGGTGCCGAAGTCCTTCTTCGACGATGCGGTTTCCGCCGGCCCGTTCGAGTTCATGGTGGCGATCGGCTTCTCGTTCGAATACGTGCTGACCAACCTCCTGTTCGTGCCGTTCATCTCGGGCGCTGCCTACAACGGCGACATGGGCGCGATGGCGTTCGGTTTCTCCGCGCAATCGGATGAAGCACGCCACATGACGCTCGGCCTGGAAATGATCAAGTTCATCCTCGAGCAGGACCCGGACAACCTGCCTATCGTGCAGAAGTGGATCGACAAGTGGACCTGGCGCGGCATTCGCATGCTGACTCTGGTCGGCATGATGATGGATTACATGCTGCCCAAGCGCGTGATGAGCTGGAAGGAAGCCTGGGAAGTGTATTTCGAGGAATCCGGCGGCGCACTGTTCAAGGACCTCGCGCGCTACGGCATCACCGTGCCCAAGT
>DASVLM010000522.1:0-5725 GCA_036384875.1 Noviherbaspirillum sp. | reverse complement strand
GGACATGTCGTGCTTTCCAGAATAGTTTTCAACTTTTATCACGGAGCACCGCGCTGCTGCATGACGCGAATCATGCTTTCATCGCCTCAATGGCATAGCGCTGCGCCGTGATCCTTGAATCCGCCTGCATCCACAGGCAGGAATTCCCATTCGTATCCTTGTTGCTTCAGCGTGAGTTTGAGAACGCCGTAAGTCGAGTTGTCGCTGACCGCGCTGCCGGAACGTTGCAGCGTCAGCGGCGTGAGCTTCGCGCCGCCGGTGCCGACCACGAACTCACGCATGCCGTGCGCATCGTCGCGCTTGCCGTCGGCATCCTTGGGCACGAAGCGTTCGTAATCGTGATCGTGTCCGGACAAGACAACATCGGCGCCTGCTGCTGCGAGCAGCTTCCATGCCTGTTCCATCCGACTGTCGCTGCCGTGGCCGCCCGAACTGAACATGGCGTGGTGCCAAAAGGCGAGCGTGCAATGCGCCTTGTTGCGGTCGAGGTCTTCCTTCAGCCATTCCAGCTGCGCCTGGTTCTGCGTTGGCTTCAGGTTGCTGTTGAGCGAGATGACGTGCCAAGTGCCGATATCGACGCTGTAGTAGCCGCGCCGGCCAGGGCCGGCGATGTTGTCGAAGTAACCGTAATAACCGATTGCTTCGGGCGTGTAGTACTCGTGATTTCCCGGCGTGGGGTAGGTGCGCTGCTTGAAGCGGCCCCAGGTCGGCTGATAGCAGTTCTCGAATTCCTCCGGCATGCCGATCGGGTAGGTTGCGTCGCCGAGCATCAGCACGGCAGCATCCTTTTCGCGTTCGAGGCCGGCTTCGATCAGTGCGGCGGTCTTGGCTGCTGCGCTTTCCTTCGGCGGCCGCTTCTTGCAATCGGCAACGTCACCTGCGGCGTAGACGGTCACGCCCTTGTCGCCGAGCATCGCGGCCCGCGCTTGCGCCTCCTGCGCAAGCTGTTGCTGAGCCATGCAGCCGGTCAGTGTGCCGAATGCAATGACCGATACGATCAACCTGAGAGCAAATATCCTGTTCACGCGCGCAATTCACCCCTGCGGGTGAATGCGGAGCGTGAAGCCGACCCGCCTGCGGCGTCACAGGCGGATATTGTACGGCTCGCAGAATTGCCTTGCTGACGGCTCAGAACTCGTGCTCCGCGAGGGCACGTTGCGCGCGCTCCTCTGCGGCGCGCCAGGCTTCCTGTTCGTTGCCGAAGGTGCCGGCTGGAATGTAGGTCTCGGCGATCTCAGGTTCGCGTGCCAGACGCACATAGACTTGCGCTTCATAAGTACCGTCGTCCAGGCGTTGCGCGACCACGCGCGCCAGATGAATGCCGTTCTGCAAAACGCGACCGGCATGTTGGGCGGTTGCGCCGTGCTCGCCGACGCGGCCGGGCGGACGTTCCGCGTAACGCTGCTCTTCCGCCACCTGGTGATGCTGGCGTCCGTCGATCGGCTGGCCGACCACGCTGCCATCCACCGAGCGCACATCGTTATCCACGTCTTCCTGCCCAGGTGATTTTTCGCCGCTGCCGATGTCAGGCTCATCGGTGAAATGACCGTACTGCTGACCCATGTGTGTTTCTCCGTTGTGTCGATACTTGTCTTTCTAAGATGATGCAGTGCGAAGATAGTTCTGCATGAGTATGGTCGAACCAACCACAGGCGGCATGTCTAACGGGTTTTGGAGCTTGATCAATGAATGACCAGGAGAAGAAAGCGAACATCGCGCACATCGTCGATCCGCAAGCACCGCGCACACCGGATGCGCTGCTCGGTATTGACGATATCGGCCTGCCTGAGGATATCGTGCCGGAAGACGCAAGGAAGCCGGAGCAGATCGAGCCGGATACAGGCAGCATGGACAGCATGGACAGCATGGACAGCGTGAAAGGAGAACCATGGCAGGCAAGGAAGAACGCGACCGCTACGCGCAGGAACTGACGCGCCGTTTCGAGGAATTCACGCGCTGGGCAATCGCCCATTGGCCCGACAAGCACCTGCCGCTGCTCGAATCGGATTTCACCGAGTCGCGGCGCGAAATTGCGCAGATCGTCGGGCCCAAGCTAGGTGACGGCGAATCGAATGAAGACGAGCCCACACGCGCCGCCTCGGACAACACTGCACCCGGAATTCCGGTTGATGCGAAGCAATATGTAGATGTAACACCGGCGCCGTGGCCGTAACAATTTCTCACCGTAGCGCATTGTCATTTCCGCTATCTTGAGGACCGGACCGGCGATGGTGCCGGGAGGAATCACCAAACACAGAGGAGAAAAACATGATGGTTCGCATCAAGCGTTGGTTCGTGGTTGCGCTGCTCGGCGCATTTTCATTCGTCGGCTTCACGCAGACGGTGCAGGCGGCGATGATCGGTACGGAACAAGTGCATGCGGCAGATAACGCTGCGCAGAATCGCGCACGCGTCGCGGCAGCGCTCGACAGGCCGGACGTCGCCAGGCAGCTCGAAGCCATGGGTGTGTCGCGCACCGATGCGCAGGCCCGCGTGGCTGCACTGACCGATGAGGAAGCGGCATCCCTCGCCGGCAAGGTCGACAGCCTGCCCGCAGGCGGCGACGTGCTCGGCGTGCTGGTGTTCATCTTCGTGCTGCTGCTCGTGACTGACATCCTCGGCCTGACCAAGGTATATCCGTTCACCCGCTCGCATCGTTAATACGGAATGAGTTTCCTTGCATCGAAGCTCCGGCATGCATTCATGCCGGGGCTTTTGTTTACGCTCGCGTTGTTGCTGGGCGGTTGCGCCACGCAGACGCAGGAGCTGATGCGGCAGGGTGCTGCTGCCGGCTTGCCGCGTCGTGTCGAGTTGAACGCCACGCCTTTCTTCGCGCAAGAGCGTTACCAGTGCGGCCCGGCATCGCTGGCGATGGCATTGCGCGCGGTCGGCATCGATGCCACGCCTGACGCGCTTGTGCCGCAAGTCTATGTGCCGCAACGCGAGGGCAGCCTGCAGCCGGAAATGCTGGCGGCGGCGCGGCGCAACGGTGCGCTCGCAGTCACGATTCCGCACAGGCTCGACGCGTTGCTGCGGGAAGTGGCGGCGGGGCATCCCGTCATCGTGCTGCAGAACCTCAGCCTGCCGGTGGCACCGCTGTGGCATTACGCCGTCGTGATTGGTTACGACCTCGACAACGGCGACCTCATCCTGCGTTCCGGCACTACCGAACGCGAAGTGATGGCGATGTCGACCTTCGAGCACACCTGGAAGCGCAGTGACGAATGGGGCATGCTCGCGCTCGCGCCGGGCAGCCTGCCGGAGACTGTCGATGAAGTTGCGATGACGGATGCGCTGGTCGCGTTCGAGAAAACCGGCAAGGCACGGCAGGCGCATGCAGCCTACGAGGCGGCACTGAAACGCTGGCCGCGCAACCCGACGCTGCTGCTTGGTGCCGGCAATACGGCTTATGCCGCTGGCGACCGCGAGGCGGCGGTATTGGCGTTCCAGCGTGCGGTTGCGGTACAGCCGGACAATGCGCCGGCACTCAACAATCTCGCGACCGTGCTGGCGGAACTCGGGCGCCGCGATGAAGCGCGCGACGCGGCACAGCGTGCTGTGGCGCTCGGCGGACCGTGGCGTGATGCCGCGCAGGCGACCTTGCGCTCCATCGAGAAAAAATAACGCTGCAACATTGCTGCCGGGAGGAATCGCGCTTGCGATCCATCA
Source organism: Noviherbaspirillum sp. (assembly GCA_036384875.1). Lineage (GTDB taxonomy): Bacteria > Pseudomonadota > Gammaproteobacteria > Burkholderiales > Burkholderiaceae_D > Noviherbaspirillum. The sequence goes on along the minus strand of DASVLM010000522.1, from coordinate 2,056 downwards.
ACTCCAGGCGATGAATGCGGCAGGATCGCCGATGGTTTGCTCAGTGCAATTGCGCCTGCACAAAATTGCATCGGGCATCGTTACTTAAAGTTGGCACAACAAATCCATGCCGACAACAAGTTGACGAGGCCCATGCAACCCGACCGCCGAACCTTCCTCCTTTCCCTAGCTTCTGTCGCCACCCTTGCTGCCTGTGGCGGCGGCAGCGATTCTTCCACTGTTGCGTCCCAAGGCACCGGGACTGCGCCCGCCAGCGGCACGTCGCCAGACGTCGGCTTACCTGCTACACCGCAGGTACCTTCCACGCCGAATACGCCGTCCACACCGCCGCCAGGCCCGAATGTCATCCAGCGGGAGAACGCCAAGGGCGATGCCGACGGCGTAACGAGCGACTGGGAAATCGCTGACGGCCGCTATGCCGCCGCACAGGAAATCGAAGGCTATGCGTCGGCCACCAGCGTCAATCGCGGCGAATCGATCAGCCTGTTCGTCAGCACGATCGATCCGGAATACACCATCGAAGTCTTCCGCATGGGCTGGTACGGCGGCCGTGGCGCGCGCCGGCTCGCCGGACCGATACGGCGTCCCGGCAGGAAGCAGCCGATGCCCGCGCCCGATCCCGCCACACTGCTCGTCGAATGCGATTGGAGCGATCCGTATGTGCTCGCCATTCCGTCCAACGGCAGCGATCCGACCGACTGGGCCAGCGGCATCTACCTCGCCCGCCTGACCGGTTCGAGCGGCCGGCAAAGCTACATCATCTTCGTGGTGCGGGACGATGCGCGCCACTCGGACTTGATGTTCCAGTCCAGCGTGACCACTTATGCGGCCTACAACAACTGGGGCGGCTACAGCCTCTATCCGATCGATGGGCTGGACGGCAAGGTGGCGTACAAGGTGTCGTTCAACCGGCCGTACCGCAATCCGCAGCGGCCCTCTGCCGGCAAGGGTGCGGGCGATTTCCTGTCGTGGGAAATCCAGATGCTGCGCTTTCTGGAAAGGGAGGGGTATGACGTGGTGTATTCCACCAACCTCGACACCGACCGCGATGCCGACGAACTGCGCAAGCACCGCGCCTTCCTCTCGGTCGGGCACGATGAATACTGGACCAAGGGCATGTATGACGCGATCGAAAGTGCGCGCGATCATGGTGTCCATCTCGCCTTCTTCGGCGCCAATACGGCTTACTGGCAGATCCGGCTTGAGCCAGCGGTGAAGTCGCAGCAGCCGTGCCGCACCGTGGTCGCCTACAAGTACGCCACCGCGACCGACGACCCAATGTATTCCAGCAATCCGCAACTCTCGACCTACCTGTGGCGGGAAGCGGTCAATCCGCCGATCAACCGTCCCGAAGCAGCGCTGGTCGGCGTGATGTACAACTACAACTCGCTCGACGGCGACATGGTGATGGCGGATTGTTCGAACTGGATCTGCGACGGCACCGGCTTGCAACGGGGTTCCGTGCTGCGCGGCATGCTGGGATACGAAGTCGATGCGCTGGCGCCATCTTCGCCCGCCGGTATCACCGTGCTGGCGGCATCGCCTTTCACCGCCTGCCTCGAAACCAGCTGCAAGCAGACCGAGCAGCGCACCTCGCACATGACCTATTACCAGGCTGCGAGCGGGGCTGGCGTGTTTGCGACCGGTTCGATGAACTGGCACTGGGGACTGGACGCATACGGCTTGTACGGCGATCGCGTCAATCCGGCGGTGCAGCGGATGACGCGCAACGTCCTCAACCGGTTCACGGCGAAGTAGGGCGGCAGCAAGAAGCAGCAGTCTCAACGCAGCCAGCGAAAAAAGCGCCGGACTCCCGGCGCTTTGTCATTCAGGGCAACTTGCCGATAAAATCCTTCTTTCCCAATTCCAGGCCGTTGTGGCGCAGCAGCGCATAGGCGGTCGTGACGTGGAAATAGAAATTGGGCAGGGCGAAGTGCAGCAGGTAGGTCTGGCCCGGGAATTTCATTTCGCGCGGCGTGCCGGGAAAGACCACGATTTCGCGGCCTTCGCTGCCGTCGATCTGTTCCGGCTTGATGGTATCGATGAAAGCCAGCGT
>DASVLM010000521.1:0-2640 GCA_036384875.1 Noviherbaspirillum sp. | reverse complement strand
TGCCAACGAGGCGGGGCTCGACTCCAAGCACATCGGCCGCATCGAGATCTACGACGACTACAGCACGCTCGACCTGCCGGATGACATGCCGGCGGATCTTCTCGACCATCTCAAAAAGGTATGGGTGGCCGGGCAACAATTGCGCATCAGCCGCGATGTAGGCCTGGCGCAAGCGGCAGGCAAAGCCGCAGGCAGGAAGGTACCATCCCCTGCCCACGCAAGCGACGACGATTCGGGCACGCGCACCGAGAAATCCGCACGCAAAGCGCATGTCGAATCCAACGATGTGATGGAGCGTCCTGCGGCGGCAAAGAAAGAACGCGTCGAGCGCAAAGGCGACGTCGGCATGCAGAGCTTCCGTATCGAAGTCGGGCATGTACATGGCGTCAAACCAGCCAATATCGTCGGCGCCATAGCCAACGAGGCGGGGCTTGATGCGAAACATATCGGCCGCATCGACATCTACGACGACTACAGCGTGCTCGACCTGCCGGAAGGCATGCCGAAGGATATTTTTGAACAGCTGAAAACCGTCTCAGTGGCCGGTCAACAGCTTCGTATCAGCCATGCCGGTGGGCACCCTCCGGCAGGCGCCAAACCTGCCGCGAAAAAAATCCCGCTGTCTGTGCCTAAAAAAGGCGGCGACAGAAGGGTGAGCGAAAAGAGTTCCGGCGGCAAGGCGCCTTTCAAGGCGAAAAGCGGTTCCGGCAACCATCATGTGAACGCGACCAAGCCCAAGCCGAAACCGCACCGCAAAGGCCCGAAACCCTCCTGAGTGCCGGGATCTGGTTGTCGCCTGCGCTACCGTTATGCATATGCATTTGCTGACGTAGGCGGTACCAGGATTCGAAGTTATTCGCATCTGCATACGTGATACCCCTGCGCGTGGTTGCAGCCATGCTCGCGCAGGTAATGCAACGCGCCCTCGGATTGCTTGCAAGACAATTTCAACGGCGTGGAAAATAAATGAATAAAAGGTGGCCCTTTCCCATATGTCCTGTATATTGAGCCTCTGCACTTGCATCAAGTCGTAAGCATTGTCGGTCTCTTTCCCGTCTTGCTCTCCTTCAGAGCCATTCCCGTTTGAATTCCTTCAGTTATTCCCCCTTGGTTTCGGGTGCGCTTCGGGCATTGCCCATTATCTTTTCACCAAGGAAATAACATGACCACTCAAACCGGCATCGTCAAATGGTTCAACGATTCAAAAGGCTTCGGCTTCATTACTCCGGATGGCGGTGGCGCTGACTTGTTCGCGCACTTCCAGGACATCCAGGCAGATGGCTTCAAGAGCCTGTCGGAAAACCAGCGCGTCTCATTTGAGCGCAGCACTGGTCCGAAAGGCGAGAAGGCCAGCAACATTCGCCCCATTTAATAAACATTTTTTCTTGGCAACCAGCGCGGCGAATTCAAGCAGCGATGGCACTATGCAGATAGCGTGGGTTGTCGCACGATCTTGGCTGAGGGCACCATGCAGATAGCATGGGTTACTGCCACATTCAATGAGTGGCAAGGAAGCTCGCTTCGGCGGGCTTTTTGCATTTATTGGCTCCCTTTGCTTTGGACCAATCCAATTTGCACAGCCATATGCGGGTATGATCAGACCGTAGTGTGAGCGCACGTTTCAAGTGCAAGAACCATGTTATCGACAAGACTGGAGCGCTGAGCATGGAACGAATGGACCTTTGTCACACAACCGATGCTGTCTCAAGCATGCATGCCTTGCGCGATGAGCTGACCGACGAACTGGGCGACATAGAAAGGCGCATGGATGACCTCGCACAGTCGCCATTGGCAACGTCAGACGCGGGTATCGGTGAAATGCAGGTGTATTCCGTGGCTCGAGCCGCGTTATACAGCGGCTTGGCAAGTATCAACGAAGTGCTCGGATGGGTGCGATTGATGGCTTCACAAGATTCTGAAGGTAATGTGTCAGAGGTCGTGAAGTCACTCCCGACAGTGGCAGTGTTTTCAATTCATTGAGTTCACGGCTGCAACTACCGTCGAAGCACAAAATGCCAAACGGCCCGCAAAGCGGGCCGTTTTGAATTGAACCTGTCGCACGGTGCCGGCACCTCTGAACTATGGGTCCATGGGGGTCGGACGTGGCATGGCATCGGGTTCATCGCAAAGCGACAATCTCTCCCGCCATGACGCATTTCCAACAATTGCGCGCGATCGTCCAAAAGATGTTTTGGCACGTATGAGCGCGACAGGTGAAGTTGATACTACGCTCTTGGCAGCTTCAGTCAAGCTCATTCTACCGATTGCAGCGCGATCACCTTGCGCGGCGCGGCCATCGCACGCGCCCGCAGTTGTCCGCAACCGCCATCGACTTCCTGGCCTGCCGAATCGCGCAGCTTGGTGAGCACGCCGCGCCGATGCAGCGTACGGGCAATCTCCCGCGCCCTCTCCCACGAAGGCCGCTTGAACTCCAGGTCGGGAATGGTGTTGTAGGGGATCATGTTCAGCACGCCGTACTTCCCCTTCAGCAACTCCACGATGCCGTCCAGTTCATCCTCGCCATCGTTCACCCCTTCCAGCAGCGTCCACTGGTACTGCACCGGGTAATGCGTCTGCCGCGCGTAGGCCTCGCCCAGTTCCACCAGTTCCGCCGGCGTCAGGCGCGGCGCGCGCGGCAGC
>DASVLM010000520.1:0-3455 GCA_036384875.1 Noviherbaspirillum sp. | reverse complement strand
AAGTTCCCCGCCCAAAAGCCCAAGCCCTCACGCTGAAGCCACGCAAGTCGTGATGTACAAAGGCCGCCCCCGCGGGCGGCCCGGATCGTGCGACGGCCTGGTGTTTACTCGGGCGTTTACTTCGTCATTTACTTCGCCATTTCCTTTTCCTGCAACGCCCGCCACATCACCTTTCCTGTCGCCGACTTCGGCAGGGCATCGACGAACTCCACCATCTTCGGCACCTTGTAGGCTGCCATCTTCTGCTGCGCCCATTGCGTGATGTCTTCGGGGGTTGCGTCTGCGCCGGCACGTTTGACGATCACCGCCTTTACCGTCTCGCCGCGATAGGCATCCTTCGCGGCGATGATGCAGCACTCCTGTACCGCCGGATGCTGGTACATCATTGCTTCCACTTCGGCGGGCCATACCTTGAATCCGCTTGCGTTGATCATGCGCTTCAGGCGGTCGGTGAAGAAGAAGAATCCTTCCTCATCCATGTAGCCGAGGTCGCCGGAACGGAAGAAGCGCTTGCCGTCGAGTTCGGCGAATGACTCGGCGGTCTTGCGCGGATCGTTCCAGTAGCCCTGGAAGACTTGCGGGCCGTTGATCCAGATCTCGCCGACTTCGCCCTGCTTCACTTCCTGCAGCGTCACCGGATCGACGATGCGCGAGTCGACGTTCGGCCCCGGCACGCCGAGGCATTGCTGCTTCATGCGCTGCGGCGGGTTCATGTGCGATGCCGCCATTGTCTCGGAGAGGCCGTAGCCTTCGAGGTAGGTCTGGCCGGTGAGGTCGAGCAGCTTTTGCGCTACCGCAGCCGGCATCGCGGCGCCGCCGCCGGAAACGCGCTTGAGCGAGGAGATGTCGTATTCCTGCAGACGCGGGTTCGCGAGGAAGTCGATCATCATGGTCGGGATCAGCGTCCAGTTCGTGACCTTGTAGCGCGTGATGAGCTGGCCGGCCGCATCGCGGTCCCAGCGCGGCAGGATGACGAGCGCGCCGCCGACGTAGATCATGGAATTCATCACCGACTGCATGCCGGTGACGTGGAAGAACGGCAGCACCGCGAGCGAGACATGGTCGGCCACCATCGGGCCGGACCAGGCGGGGCTGGCTACCGAGTTGAAGATGACGGAGCGATGCGTATGGATGCAGCCCTTCGGCTTGCCGGTGGTGCCGGAGGTGTAGGGCATGCAGGCGAGGTCGTCGGGGCCGGCTTCATGCGGGCGCGGCGCGTACTTGGCGGCGACCGCGTCCTTCCACGGCACTACGCCTTCGGTCGGCGCCACTGCATGCGGCGCGCGCACGAAATCGGGCACGTTCAGTTCGGTCGGCGCGGTGAGGTAATCGGAATAGGCGCCCACCACCACATGCGCGAGGCAGGTCTTGCCAACCAGCGGCGCGATGCGCGGAAAGATTTCCTGCGCGGCGAGCGCGACTTTCGCGCCGCTGTCTTCGACGTAATGTTCCAGCTCGTCGGTCATCAGCATCGGATTGACCGGCACCACCATCGCATCGGCGCGCAGGATGGCGTAATAGCCGATGATGAATTGCGGACTGTTCTGCATGTCGAGCAGCACGCGGTCGCCGCGCTTGACGCCGCATGCGTGCTGCAGGTAACCGGCGAGCGCCAGCACTTCGGCATGCAGCTGCGCATAGGTGAGCACGGAATCGTAGAACACGATGGCCGGACGTTGCGGATAACGCCGTGCGGAAACTTCGAGATTGACGTAGACGCTGGTGTCGGGCGTGCTGATGGCGTAGGGCAAGCCCTCCGGCCAATGGGCGTAGTGAGTGGTGTTCATATGTCTCCAGATATTTTTATGATGAGAACGTCAAAACCATTCTACCGCAGAATAGTACGCACGTTCTATTTCTGCGCAAACCATGCGCTTGCGCAGACGCCGGCGGGAACCAATCGCGTATTGCACTTGCCTACTTCATCACTTCAGCGGCCTGTCGTCATGCACACGGCGCGGGCCTGCTTTGTCTCGTCTTGTCTTGCCGGCTATCGGATTCGCATGGAAAAATTATCTGGATCAATCACGGCCTTGCCCTCCTCCACCGCGGCAGCGACGACGCGGCCGCGCGTGGTATTGGTGCTGCAGGGCGGCGGCGCGCTGGGCGCTTATCAGGCTGGCGTCTACCAGGCGCTGCACGAGCATGGGCTGACGCCCGACTGGGTGGTGGGCACCTCGATCGGCGCCATCAACGGCGCACTGATCGCGGGCAACGAGCGCGTCCACCGTCTTTCCCGGATCAGGGAATTCTGGGATCGTGTCGCCCACCGCGACCTGTTCGACATGCGTCGCGTGCCGGATGCGGCACGCCGCTTCAACACCTGGCTCAACACGCTCGACTCGGCCTTTCGCGGCGTGCCGGGTTTCTACGCGCTGCGCTGGTTCAATCCCTTCGCGGTCGGCCTGCAGGTGGCGGCGGAAGAGGCGAGCTTCTACGACACCAGCGCGCTCCAGGCAACGCTCGACGAACTGGTCGACCTGCGCACGCTCAACGACCCGGAAGGCATACGCCTGACGGTCAGCGCGATCCGCGTTACCTGCGGCCGGCTCGACAATTTCGATTCGCTGCAACAGTACATCGGCATTCCGCACGTGATGGCAAGCGGCGCGATGCCGCCGGGCTTTCCGCCGGTGCGCATCGACGGCGAACTTTACTGGGACGGCGGCCTGTATTCGAACACGCCGCTGGAAACGGTGCTCATCGACGAACCGCGTGTCGATACCATCTGCTTCATGGTGGACCTGTGGAGCCCCGACGGCCCTGAACCGCAAAGCATCGAGCAGGTGCAGACGCGGCAAAAGGATGTCGTGTTCGCGTCGCGGTCGCAACGCCATATCGATGCCTACCTGCGCGGGCACAAGCTGCGGCGGCTGGTGCGCATGCTGCGCTCGAAGCTGCCGCCGGATGCGCTGAGCCGCGAGGAAATGCGCGAACTCGATACGGTCGGTCGCGATACCACCATGCATATCGTGCGCCTGGCCTATGCCGGTCGCGACTGGCAGATGGCCTCGAAGGACATCAACTTCTCGAAGGGTTCGATCGACTGGCGCTGGGAACAGGGTTATCGCGATGCGATGCGCGCCATTGAAGCCGGCGCCTGGCGCATGTCGGCGCCGGAAGGGGCCGGCGTGCTGGTGCACGAAGTAGGACCGGAAGGAATCGAGGAAAGGGTAGCGCAGTAAGGAAGCGCGCCGGACGCTGCCAGCACCGGCAGAGCTAAAGCGGTTTGATGGTCAGTGCGCTTTAGAATTTCACCACGCTCGACGCAATGTGGATCGCGCCGCTGCTGCGGTCCACGCGCTGCGGCACGGCCGGTTCGCCGTGCTTCCATTTGTAGACCGACTTCCAGGTGTGGGTCGTCGTGTTCATCACCTGCAGGATGAAGGTGTCTTCCTGGCGCCGCACGCGTGCGCCGACGCTGCCGTCCACATCGGGTATCCACTGCACCACGT
>DASVLM010000519.1:0-5141 GCA_036384875.1 Noviherbaspirillum sp. | reverse complement strand
CTTCCGTCGCTTCGCAGCCTGGCGTGTTGATGTCCACCGCGCGTCCGGTGTGATGCTCGCTGTAACCCGGCGGCGCACTCAGCGTGAGAATGGTATCGACCGGCATGTCCTTCGCCAGCTTGGCGCGGATGATGTCGGCCTGGCGTTCGAGGCTGCGGAACGCCGAAACGATTTCGATGACAACATCGTCTTCCCGCGCGGCCTGCTTCATGTTCCACCATGCGAGGGAGGCTTGCGGTATCAATCGGAATTCGCGGCCTGCGGCATCGGTTTCCGCAACGACCAGTGTCGTTGCTTCAGCATGGAAGGGCAGATTGCGGCGGGAGAGAACGTCGGCGGAAATGCCGAGTGAATCGAGTAGTGCGCGCAATGCGTTGTCGGGTTGGCTGGAGTGCATGGGCTGGTCCTGAAAGTGCTGCGGATATTCTAGAAGAAAGCAGCGTGTGCGGCCGGGAATTTCTTTGCGCAAAGCTTTGCGTAAGCACTCCATGTTGCGCGCGGCACAACGCACGGATGGCGCTTTGTCAACCCGGCGACAAACCGGCGGCGTTGCTTCTGGCACACTGCTTCGACAATCAATCAGGAGACGCCGATGATCACGCTCTACCACTGCGTCAGCGCCCGTTCCTTTCGCCCGCTATGGACGATGGAAGAAATGGGATTGCAGTACGAACTGAAGATGCTGCCCTTCCCGCCGCGCGCCCACGCACGCGAGTTTCTCGAAGTGAATCCGCTCGGTACCGTGCCCGCCTTCTTCGATGGCGAACTGCGCATGACGGAATCGGCGGCGATCTGCCAATACCTCGTGGCACGTTACGGCCCGAGTCCGCTCGACGTGGCATCGAACGAGCCCGCCTTCGGCGCCTTCCTGAACTGGCTGCATTTCGGCGAAGCGACACTCACCTTTCCGCAAACGCTGATCCTGCGTTATCGCTATTTCGAAACACCGGAGCGGCAACAACCGCAGGTGGCGGAGGATTACCAGCGCTGGTTCCTGTCGCGCCTGCGCGGCGTCGATGCCGTCGTGAGCCGGCAAGAATATTTATGCGGCCGCTTCACGGCAGCCGACATCTCGGTCGGGTATGCTTTGCTGCTGGCGCAAGACCTTGGCATGGAAGAGCAGTTTTCGAGTGCAGTACGCAACTACTGGTCGCGGCTGAGGGAACGCGATGCCTTCCGGCGCTGCCTTGACATCCAGCGTGATGCTGCGGAAGCACAGGGCATCTCGCCGGTGCCGGCGGCCCTGACAGGACGTTAAACAAAAGTATTGCCGGCTGCTTCCGGTAGGATGAGGGCATCCAATCCGTTTTTCCCGGAGGCAGGGCATGCCCGCCAGATATGCATTCGGCGCGCTGTTGGCGCTCATCGTTTCGCTGTTCGTTCCCTGCACCGCTCATGCGGACGACGTGTTGCGTGTCGGCTCGAAACGCTTCACCGAATCCTACATCCTCGGCGAGATCATTCGTGAAGCAGCAGCGCCGCACGCGAAGGCCGAACATCGCCAGGGACTGGGCAACACCGCCATCGTGTTCGAAGCCCTGAAGGCGGGCAGCATTGATGTGTATCCGGAATACCTTGGCACCATCGATCTCGAGATCCTCAAGCATACGCATCCGGCATCGCTGGAAGAAATCAATCGCGAACTCGCGCCGCTCGGACTCGGCGTCGCGGTGAAGCTGGGCTTCAACAACAGCTATGCGCTCGCCATGCGCGGTGGCGATAGCGGTGTCGCATCGTTAAGCGGCCTCGCAACGCATCCGGAATTGCACATTGGCCTCTCGCATGAATTCCTCGGCCGCACCGACGGCTGGCCTGGGCTCGCGCAGCGCTATCGCCTGCCGCAGCATCCGGTCGGACTCGATCACGGCATTGCCTATGAAGCGCTGGAAAACAAACAAGTGGATGTGATCGACATCTATTCGACCGACGCCAAAATCAGCCGCTACGGATTGCGCGTGCTGAAAGATGACGCGCAGTATTTCCCGCGCTACGACGCAGTGCTGCTGTACCGGCTCGACCTCCCGCGCCGGTTTCCCGCCGCATGGCGCGCGCTGCAATTGCTTGAAGGACGTATTGCCGAGCGGGATATGATCGCGATGAATGCCAATGCGGAATTGCGACACGAACCCTTTGAAGCGATTGCACGCAATTTCCTTGCGGGTCGACAAAGCGATGCAGCACAAACAGGTGGACTGAAGACGAAACTGTTCGACGGCAACCTGCTGCGCTTGACACGCCAGCACCTGCTGCTGGTGCTGCTGTCGGTTGCCGCCGCGGCAATCGCCGGCATACCGCTGGGCGTGATGGCTGCCAACGTGCCGCGCATGAAGCAAACGGTGATGGCAGTAGTAGGCATATTGCAGACCGTACCCGCACTTGCCCTGCTGGCGATGCTGATTCCGCTGCTCGGCACCATTGGCACTTTACCGGCGATGGTTGCCCTCTTCCTCTATGCGCTGCTGCCGGTGGTACGCAATACCGCCGCCGGCATGGAACAGGTGCCGGAAGGATTGCGCATGGCCGCGCTGGCACTGGGATTGTCGGCGCGCGATTGCCTCTTGCATATCGAATTGCCGCTCGCGCTGCCCGTGATCCTTGCAGGCATCAAGACGGCGGCGGTCATGAGCGTGGGCACGGCGACGATCGCCGCCTTCATCGGCGCCGGCGGCTATGGCGAACGCATCGCCACCGGCCTCGCATTGAACGACAACGACATGCTGCTGGCCGGTGCGATACCGGCCGCTGTGCTGGCACTGCTCACGCAATTGCTGTTCGAGCTGGTGGAACGCAGATTGCGCCCCTACTGATCAAAGGCAGCCACCGGATTGATTCAACCGCCGCCGCGATAAGTCATGTCATCCGACTGCTGCGCCGGGCGCGGTGCCGGCGAAGGTGACTGAGCCGGCGCCGGCGCATTGCCCTGCGCCGGTGCAGGCGCATTGCCACTACCGAACAGTTTCTCCAGGAAGCTGCGATTGTCTTCCACATCGACCGATCGCACGCCGCCGCCATTGACGTATTCCTCGTACATCCAGTCGCCGTCAACCTGCACCAGGCCCGGCGGCACCGGGCGCTGCGCATCCGGCTTGCCGCGCAGCGCGACGCGCATGTAATCCGTCCAGATCGGCAGCGACAGCGTGGCGCCGAACTCGCGGCCGCCGAGTGAACGCGGCTGGTCGTAGCCCATCCAGGCGATGCCGACCACGTCGGCGCCGTAGCCGGCGAACCAGCCGTCCATCGCATCGTTGGTGGTACCGGTCTTGCCCGCGATATCGGCGCGGCCGAGCCGCTGGCCGGCCATCGCACCGGTACCGGAATGGGCGACATCGCGCAGCATGCTGTCCATGACGAACGCATTGCGCGGATCGATCACGCGCGAGCCCTCTTCGCTCGCCACCGGCAGCTTGTGTTCCTCCAGCAGTTTGCCGCGCGCATCGGTCACCTTCTGGATCATCCACGGATTGACCTGGTAGCCGCCGTTGGCGAAGACGGCATAGGCACTTGCCAATTGCAGTGGCGTGACGGAACCCGTGCCGAGCGCCATGGTGAGGTTGAGCGGATGCTTGTCTGGCTCGAAGCCGAAGCGGGCGATGTAGTCGCGTGCATACGCCGGCGTGATGTTGCGCAGAAGGCGGATCGACACCAGGTTCTTCGATTTCTTCAGGCCAATGCGGATCGGGATCGGGCCGTCGTACTTTCCATCGTCGTTTTGCGGATCCCAGCCATTGGGGGCTGCGTCGAGAGGCGCATCGTTGACCAGCGTGCCCGGCGAATAGCCTTTTTCCAATGCAGCGGAATAGATGAAGGGCTTGATGCTGGAACCCGGCTGGCGCCATGCCTGCGAGACATGGTCGAGCTTGTTGGCGCCGAAGTCGAAGCCGCCCACCAGCGCGCGCATCGAGCCGTCTTGCGCGTTGAGCGCGACGAAGGCCGCTTCCACTTCAGGCAACTGCGTGATGGCCCACTTGTTCTTCGCGTCGCGTATCACGCGGATCACCACGCCGGGGCGGATGCGTTCGGACGCGCGCGTCTTGGATGAGAGCGCGCTGGCGGCGAGGCGCAATCCTTCGCCGTTGATCTCGATGGTGTCGCCATTGAGCATCTCGGCGCGCACCAGTTTCGGCGATGCCTGCAGCACCACGGCGGATTGCAGGTCGTCGCTGTCGGGATGCTTCAGCAGCACTTCCTCGATGGCATCACGACGGTCATCGTCGTCCGCCGGCAGGTCGATGAAGTCTTCCGGGCCGCGATAACCGTGGCGGCGATCATAGTCCAGCACGCCGCGCCGCACCGCTTCATACGCAGCTTCCTGGTCGGCAAAGCGCAAGGTGGTGGTGACGTTGTAACCGCGAGTATAGATGTCGTCCTTGTAGCGGCTGTACATGTATTGCCGCACCTGCTCCGCCGCGTACTCGGCGTGGGTGGAGAAGCGGCGGCGGTAGCCCTGCACGTTGAGCTTCTCGGCAACCGCCTGGTCGTATTGCGTCTGCGTGATCCAGCCGAGTTCGTGCATGCGCTTGAGCACCGCCAGTTGCCGCTGGCGGGCGCGCTTGGGATTGACCACCGGGTTGGCCGTTCCCGGCGCCTGCGGCAGGCCGGCGAGCATCGCGGCTTCGGCGATGCTCAGGTCTTGCACCGGCTTGCCGAAGTAGATGCGTGCCGCGCTGCCAAAACCATAGGCGCGCTCGCCCAGATAGATCTGGTTCATGTAGAGCTCGAGGATCTGGTCCTTGGTGAGCTTGTCCTCGATCTTGAAGGCAAGCATCACTTCGTGGATCTTGCGACCGTAGGTCTTCTGGCGACTGAGGTAGAAGGCGCGCGCCACCTGCATGGTGATGGTGGAGGCACCCTGCGCGCGTCCGCCGCGCACGATGTTGGTGAGCAATGAGCGCGCGACGCCCATGTAATAGACGCCGCCGTGTTCGTAGAAATGGTCGTCCTCGATGGCGAGTACCGCCTTCCTCATCACGACCGGCATCTGGGCGATCGGCACGAAGTCGCGATGCTCCTCGCCGAACTCGCCGATCAGGACGTTGTCGGCGGTGTAGATGCGCAGCGGCATCTTGGGCTGGTAGTCGACGATGTTGTCGAGCGAAGGCAGCATCGGCGCGACGACAAGGAAGGCATATGCTGCCAGCAGC
>DASVLM010000518.1:0-7984 GCA_036384875.1 Noviherbaspirillum sp. | reverse complement strand
AATCGAGGCGCGTTCGCTGGCGATTGCGGACTTCCTCGTGCCGCGCGATGCGCGCGCGCTGGTGGTGGCGTGCAATACCGCGACGGCCTGGGCCATCAAGGCGTTGCGCGCGCAGTATCCTGCCCTGCCACTAGTCGGCGTAGAGCCGGGACTGAAGCCGGCGGCGGCGATAACCACAAGCAAGGTAGTCGGCGTGATGGCGACGGAACGCACGCTCAAGAGCGAGAAGTTCCGCTTGCTGCGAGAGCAGGTTGCCGCATCTGCCGGCGTGCGGTTCGAAACCCAGGCCTGCATCGGGCTGGCGGATCAGGTGGAAAAAGGAGAGCTTCATTCGGCAGCAACGGCACAACTGGTGCGGCGTTACGTGGAGCCCTTGCTGGAGCGCGGTGCCGATACGCTTGTGCTGGGATGCACCCACTACCCGTTCGTGCAGCCGCTGATCGAGGAAGTTATCCAGCGAATTACTACGCATCCGGTCGCGATCGTGGATACCGGCGAACCGGTCGCACGACAGCTCGCAAGACTGCTTGGCGACACCGCCCGTCATACCGGCCAAGGCAGGCTGCAGGGCTTTACGACGGCCGGCGAATCGGGGCTGAAAAACGCATTTGCCAGACTGCTTGGCATCGATGCATCGGTCGAGGAAGTGGCAACAGCCTAATGATTCCACTTGGTGAAACATTCCTGATTTGCCAGTTCAGTCCGAAGCTTGTATAATTGCGGGCTTGCTCGGTACGCTGAGCAAGTTTCAACGGTGGCCGTAGCTCAGTTGGTAGAGTCCCAGATTGTGATTCTGGTCGTCGTGGGTTCGAGTCCCATCGGCCACCCCAAACACCGGTTTCAACAAAAAGCCCAGTCGCATGACTGGGCTTTTTGCTTTTCGGCGGCATCCCACTACCCGCAACTCCACCCGCTCGCGTGTTCCGTGCTGCAGTGCAAGGCATGTCGCCCCACACCCTCTCCTCTCGTCGGCACGAAAAAAAACCCTGCATACACATGCAGGGTTTTTTCATTCATGATGCATCCGCACATCGGCGCCCATGCTGTCCGCATGGTGCACCTTGATACTGCCGAAACGCCTGCGCTATCTGCGCAGTGCCTCACGAACAACTCGGTGCGGAAGCTTGATGCGTCGTGTAATCACGCCAGCATCACAAGATGAATCTGGAGGCGGGAAACCCGCCGATGCAATCGCCTTAGGCGATGCGAATGTTGCTGGCCTTTTCGCCCTTCGGGCCCATGCCGCGTTCGAACGTCACGCGCTGGTTTTCCGACAGGCTCTTGAAGCCGTTGGACTGGATGTCGCTGAAGTGTGCGAACAGATCCTTGCCGCCGTCGTCAGGGGTGATGAAGCCGAAGCCCTTGGAGTCGTTGAACCATTTCACGATGCCGGTTTGGGTTGTCATGAGAATTCCTTCTGAAAAAATAATGGAGGACATGCGTCCGGAGAGCACTCGAAACCAAGAGTGGAACACCGTGGGAATTCAGACAGGAATTGCTCGATGAGCGGGCAATACGGGAAAGAGACCAACAATGAAGACGGCTTGATGCAAGTGCAGAGCCCACTATACAGGTGAATACCGTAATCGCCTAGCGATATTTTGCCCTTGCCGCCGAATTGGAAGAAGGCATCGAATATGGTTGCCCCGAGTGAATTCCGGATATTGGCGAAAAGATCATTTTCTCCCGTCAATTTGTCAGCCAAATAGCGCTTGTCATCGGCGGTAAATGCGCGCAATGTCTTGCCATGGCTGAAGGTCTGCCCCGTGTATCGACATTGCAATTTTCATTGGAGAAAAATCATGAATCAGCTCGGCGAGAATCCGGAAGTTTTCAACGGCGGCATCGCATTCACGGTGGTCACTCTCGACTACGCAAGGCATGCATGCATCATCTCGAAAGACGCGCTCCTGTCGCTCGCAAAATTGAAGAACGGTGACTTCGGCCCGATGGAAATTTTCCTGGCGCATGAAGCGAAGATACGCGGCGTCGCACGCCGCATGATCGCCGCGAGGGTGAAAGGCTCCCCCTTGCAGATCGAAGCGCACAGCTTCCATTGAAACTTGTGGCGGCGAAAAATCGCCGCCCTCACGTCCTGCCGAGTTCCAGCCGCAATCACTCCCTGCGCATTTAATTCCCGCGCATCTATTTCCCGAACTCATATCGCATGCCAACCCACAGCGTCCTCGGTGCGCCGGGCGCGTAGAAGGTCGAATGGACGAGCGTGGCGTTGTCCCCCGACGCCGAGAACGGGCGGGCGACGTAGTTGCCCTGTGCCGTGAACGCAGTCGTGCCAAGCTGGGCGGCTGTCGCGTACTTGCGATCGAAGAGGTTGTTCACCTGGGCGAACAGGCTCCACTGCCGCGACGGCTTGTACCTGGCGCTCAGGTCGAAGACGGCGTAGCCCGGCGCTTTGCCGGACCCAAGGAAATACGTGCCGTCGGGCTGGTGCTGCCCGTTCTCGTTTCCACGAGCGATCGAACTGGACACGGCCTGCATGCCGAGTCCCACTGTCCATGCGGGCATTGCCTGCCAGTCGACGTGGGCCTTGAAAACGTGCGCCGGAATCAGCGGCATGCGATCGCCCGGGCGGATGGCAATGTTTCCGTTTGCATCCTTGCTGCTGTTGGCGTCGCCATTCAGTACCTCCGCGCTTTGGAAGGTCGCGTTCAGGTAGGTGTAGTTCGCCGAGAACGATAGCTGGCCGACCTGGCTGTTGATACCGAGCTCGATTCCCTGCCGGCGCGTCTTGCCGAAATTCCTGAAGTAGCCGAAGCCCGCCGCATTGTCGGCAACGAACAGGATGTCGTCGATATTGTCTGCGCGGAAGATGCCTGCATTCCAATGGGTTTTCCGGCCGATGGTTCCCCGCATCCCAGCCTCCCAGGTTTTGGTGACGACCTGCTTGAGCGGCGGGTCGCCGGCCATCGCGTTGGGCAGCTTGCATGGAGTTGCCGGGTCTGCGCAACCGAGCTCGACTGCCGTCGGCGTACGACTGCCTTCGTTGTAGCCGGCGTAGACATTGAACGCCTTGTTGACGATCCATGAAGCGCCCACGGCGGGGTTGAAGCGGCTGAAGCGATGGTCGCCGTCGAGCGAGCCGCTGCCGCCGCCGGGATTGAGTTGATCGCGATTGTGAACGGTGATCTGGTTATAGCGCCCGGACATCGTCACATGCAGCGCATCACGGAAGCTGACTGTGTCGGTGGCGAACAGGCTCCAGGTATGTGTGCGGCCGATGAGGTCCACGCGTGAATCGACGGGATTGCCGCTGTCATCAATCTCCGTGCCGTCGGCAAAGAAATTGACCGGCTGGATGCTGCGATCCGGATTGAGATAACCGAACTGCGCCGTCTGCTGGAAGCTGACCCTGCTGGCGTCATAACCGGCGCCGGCCGTGAACTGGTTCTTGTGTTCACCCAGCTTGCCCGACAGGCTGAATTGCCCGGTCAGGCCGTAATTCTCCTGCGACGTTTCCGTGCGGTTGATGCGTCCGTTGCATTTCTCTGCCGGCTCGTCACTGCGCAACACATTGGCGATGCAGCGCCAGAACGGGAACGGCGTGTTGGATGCATTGGCGCCGCTGGCCGGGAATCCCGAGTATCCCGCAGCCGCGAGCGCCGTTCGTTCCGCTGCACTGGGCTGGTACACGGATTGGTCGAGCGAATCGTCGTTGACGTCGCCGTTGAAGGTCGAGGTGCGGATCTTGCGGTAGTAGGCATTCCCGGACAGCAGAAGCGCGTCCGACACTTGATGATTCGCGGCGAGGTTGAGAAACAGGGAACGGTTCTTCGTTTCGTCAGGCTTGGTATAAACGCTGCGGTAGTCGCGTTCGAGCAGGCGCTGCTCCTGCATGCCGTTTCCGGTGAGCTTGCTATCGGCCAGCGCGGCGGTCAGGGAGACTTCGGTTGCATCGTCCATCCAGCCGATCTTGCCGAACAGCTGGCCCAGCTTGCTGGGAGAATCGTCACGCCAGCCACCCTCCTTGAACCCGTTCCCCGTGACATACCAATTCAGGCCCTGCTCGTTATGGCCGCCATGTTCGAATTCGATCGACTGGCGATCGTGGCTGCCGTACAGGGCCTGCACTGCGGTACCCGGATTGTGCAGGCCGTCCTTGGTCTGGATCGCCAGCGCGCCGCCCAGTGTGTTGAGGCCGAAGAGCGGATTGGAACCCGGCATGAGGTCGAGCGAGGCAATCGCCGAACGCGGAATCAGATCCCAGCTGACGACATCACCGAACGGCTGATTGAGACGCACGCCATCCATGTAGACAGACAAACCCTGCGGCGTGCCGAGCAGCGGCGATGCGGTGAAGCCTCGATAGCTCACATCGGGCTGATAGGGATTGCCCTGGATGTCGTTGATGAACACGCTTCCCAGTTGACGATTGAGCAGGTCGGGCACATTCAAGCTGCCTGTATCCGCAATCCTGGACTTGCCCAGTGTCTGCACATTCGCCGCGACCTGCAGGTCTTGCAGATCCGCGCCGGACAGCGGCGTGGCGCTGACCACAACCGTGGCCAGCAACGGTGCGGCCTGTGCAGGCTCTGCCGCCGAAGCCGGCGCGCCCTGCCACGCTGCGGCAGTCGCCGCAGCGATGAGTGTCAAGCGAAGGCCGCGGCGCGATGCAGGCCGGCGTGCACGTGCAATGTTGATCATGTCCGTCTCCCCTATTGACTTGATATTTGATGCTTGAAGATGGGCCGATTATTTCCGCGAGGCGGGGAACCTCACTAGGGAAAAATTCCCGGCGTTGCATGCTCCGGGGCTGGCACGCAAGTTGCGCAGGCAAAGGAAAAATATGGAAGTGAGGAGACCATGGACCTGCGCCGCCGACTGCTCGGTTCGCTCAGCCTGCTCTTGGGCAGCCTGATGACGATGGCCGTCGTGATCCAGCTGTATTCGCTGCGCTCCGACGTCGAGGCGGAAGTCAGTGCATCGACGCGCCTGGTCAGCGTGCTGCTTGCAGCGGACGCTTCCACGGCCGGACGCAACACGGACCTGAGCGCGCTACTCGTGGGGGACGGGATTCGCCACCTGAGCATCCGCACCGCCGGCCAGCCGGCCGTGCAAGCCGACCGCGCTCCACTGCTGGACTGGCTCGGCCTGGTTCCGCCTGTGCGGCAGGAACAGGAAATCCGCATTGGCAACCAGACCCTCTACATCGCTCCCAATCCCGGCTCTGAAATCAGTGAACGATTACGAGACACTGTTCGAATTTGGATCACCCTTCTGTTCTATTCTGGTACAACCCTGCTCGTCGCCTGGTGGTCGGCCGACCGTGCGCTGCGCCCCGTACGTTCGCTGGAGGACGGCCTGCACCGCCTGGCGCGCGGTGAGCGGAATCCTGCGCTTCCCGCATTCGCGCTGCGCGAGTTCCGCCAGGTGGCCGGCGCCATCGAGCATCTCGCGCGTGCGCTGTCCGAATCCCGCGCGGCACAACATGCCCTCGCCCGGCAACTGATCTCCGTGCAGGAGGACGAGAGGCGCGCCCTGGCGCGCGAGCTGCACGATGAAATGGGCCAGACCCTGACGGCCTTGAACGCCACGGCGACCTACCTCGCGCGTAATGCAGACAAGCTGCCCTCGACTGAAGTGGCGGAATGCGCGAATGATCTGCGACGCGATATCCGCACCAGCGGCGAGCAAATGCGCGCCATGCTGAAAACCTTGCGTCCGCATGGCCTGCATGCGAGCGGCCTGGCGCAGACCTTGTGCGAACTGGTCGATGGCTGGCGCGGCCGATCCACCGGCATCGAGTTCACCGTGTCCCTGCAGTCGCCCGTTCCCGATGTCAGCGACATGGCGGCGCTGACGCTCTATCGTGTGGTGCAGGAGGCGCTGACCAATGTCGTACGGCACAGTGGCGCGCGTCATTGCGCGATCATGATCGCGTCCACGCCAACCGAGCTGCGTGTCGAAGTCAACGATGACGGGTGCGGCCTGCCACCTGCAGGCGTCGCGCGGCGCGGCGGACTGCTCGGCATGATGGAGCGAGTGGATATGGCGGGCGGACAACTCGAACTGCTGGCAAATCCTGCCGGCGGCTTGCGCCTGGTTGCCACCCTGCCGGTGCAGGGCGAAAGCAAGGCAAGCTCTCTCGCGAACGAAGGAGCGCTCGCATGATTCGCATCATCCTGCTGGACGACCACGCAGTGGTGCGCAGCGGCTACCGCCGGCTGCTCTCGGCGGAGCCGGATTTCGAGGTCGTGGGCGAAGCTGCCTCTACCAGCGAAGCGAATGCTCTGGTCCAGCGGCAGTTGCCCGATGTCGCGCTGGTGGATTTGAGCCTGAAAGGCAGCAGTGGCCTGGAAGCGATTCGCGGCATGCTCGAACGCCATCCCCGCCTGCGCATCCTCGTGCTGTCCATGCACGATAGTCCCGGACATGTTGCGCAAGCGTTGAAGGCCGGCGCGCACGGCTACCTGACCAAGCATAGCGAACCGGAGGAAGTGATCGACGGCATCCGCGGTGTCGTACGCGGCGCACGCGTGCTTTCGGCAGACATCGCCGGCACGATACCGTGCGACATTGCCGGCAGCGGAGGAACGCTTGGTCACCTGACACCCAGGGAATTCGAAGTCCTGCGCCTCCTGGTACACGGAGAGTCGGCGCAGGAGATTGCGAGTTCCATGCATCTCAGTCCCAAAACGGTCTTGAATTACCTGACCCTCATCCGGCAAAAGCTCGATGTCGACAACGACTTCAAACTGATGCATCTTGCAGCCCGGCTCGGCATGGTGGAGTTCGGCAGCGCCGCCACGGTGTAAATTACTTCTTCTCGCCCTCCTTGCCGTCCTCCTCTTCCTCCGGCTCCTCTTCGATCGCGAGGTTGAGGCCGCCCTTGTCCTCTCCTGCAGCGCCGGACCTCAGCTTGATCTGCAGGCGCAGCTCGTTGGCCGAATCGGCATTGCGGATCGCCTCGTCGTAGCTGATGTGGCCGGCCGTGTAGAGGTCGAACAGCGCCTGGTCGAAGGTGCACATGCCGAGCTCGCGGCCCTTGGCCATGTTTTCCTTGATGGCGTGGAACTGGCCCTTCAGGATCATCTCGGAGATGGTCGCGGTGTTGAGCAGGATTTCGATTGCCGCCTTGCGTCCCTTGCCGTCCACGGTGCGGATCAAACGCTGCGAGATGATGGCGCGCAGGTTCGCCGAGAGATCGCCCAGCAACTGGTTGCGGCGCTCCTCGGGGAAAAAGTTGATGATGCGGTCGAGCGTCTGGTTGGCGTTGTTCGCATGCAGCGTGCCGAGGCAAAGGTGGCCGGTTTCGGCGAAGGCGATTGCATGCTCCATGGTTTCGGTGTCGCGGATCTCGCCGATCAGGATCACGTCGGGCGCCTGGCGCAGCGTGTTCTTCAGCGCATGGTGCCAGGAATGCGTATCGACGCCGACCTCGCGATGCGTCACGAGGCAGCTCTTGTTCTTGTGCACATATTCGACCGGGTCTTCCACCGTAATGATGTGACCGGCCGAACTGGAATTGCGATGATCGATCATCGCGGCCAGCGTGGTGGACTTGCCGGAGCCGGTGCCGCCGACCACCAGCACGAGGCCGCGCTTGGTCATGATCACGTCCTTCAGCACCGGCGGCAGGCCCATCTTGTCGAAATTCGGGATCTCGGAAGCGATGGTGCGGATCACCATACCGACCTGTTGCTGCTGCACGAAGACGTTGACGCGGAAGCGGCAGACGTTCGGCAGCGAGATCGCGAAGTTGCACTCGAACTCCTTTTCGAACTCGGCGCGCTGCTTGTCGTTCATCAGGCTGTTGGCCAGCATGCGCGTGATTTCACCGGAAAGCTTCTGCTGCGCCAGCGGCTTCATCGAACCCTGCGCCTTCATGCTGGGCGGGAAGTCGGCGGAAATGAACAGGTCCGAGCCGCCGGTCTGGTGCATCGCCTTGAGCAGGGAATGCATGTAGTTGCGCGCTTCTTCCGGACCGAAGGTGGTCGACATGGTGGCCTCTCGCTGTGCGGTGATG
>DASVLM010000517.1:0-4381 GCA_036384875.1 Noviherbaspirillum sp. | reverse complement strand
AAGCTGCCGGGTTCGTTCCAGTTGCTGGCAGCGATGACCCGGCCCTTGTCGTCGAGGACGTAGATGACGGCCGACCCTGCAGTCCGATTGAGCTGTTCGAGCAGCCGGTTTGCCCTGGCGGCCTGTGCCGGGTCGTTCTTGCGGCGCAGCAGATCTTCCAGCGCCGGATGGACGGCGAGCACTTCGGGCAGGTAGCTGTACTTGTCGGCCGGCGCGAACAGCGCGGTGGTCAGGAGGGCGAGCCGGCTGTCGGCTTCGTCGCGCAGGTCGTCGAGCGCGTCTTCGCGGCTCAGGTAAAAGGAGAGGCAGCCTGCCGCGGCAACCGCCAGGACGGCAAGGAAGATGAGTAACGCGGTCCGCAGCCTTGTCGTGCGTTGTGACATGCGTCAGCTTTTGTATATTCCCTCATCCCAGTGTTATCCCGATTCGAGGATTCGTCAACGACTTCCCGCGCCGTGCGTCCAGTAGCCGGGCTGGGCATAGACCTTTTTCAGCATGTCGACGAAAAACCGGATCTTGGCCGGCACATGCCGCTGCTGCGGGTAGACCGCCATGATGTCGTAGTTGTCGAGGGCAAATTCGTCGAGCACGGTGATGAGTGCGCCGGAGGCCAGTTCGTTCTGGATTTCCCAGGTCGAACGCCATGCCAGCCCGAGGCCTTCGCAGGCCCAGTGATGCAGCAGCTCGCCGTCGTTGCAGTCGAGGTTGCCGTTGACCTTGACGGTGAGCGGCTTGCCGTCCTGCTGGAAGTACCAGCCGCGCTGCTGTCCGCCCTGCAGGTTGAAGGCGAGGCAGTTGTGGCGCCCCAGGTCTTCGAGCTGCTTCGGCACGCCGTGCTTCTCGAAGTAGGCGGGCGTGCCGCACACCACGCGCCGGTTGCTGGCGAGCCGGATGGCGACGAAGTTCGGGTCGATGCTGCCGCCGATGCGAATGCCGAGATCGTAGCCTTCGCGCACCAGGTCGACCACGCGGTCGGTGAGGTTGAACGAGAGCTGCACTTCCGGATTGGCCGCGAGGAAGCCGGGCGCATGCGGCGCCACATGCTTGCGGCCGAAGGCGGCCGGTGTCGAGACGACCAGGTGGCCGGTCGCCTTGTGACGCCCATCGGAGATCATGCGTTCGGCCTGGTCAAGTCCATCAAGCAGCTTGCGGCAGTGTTCGAGGAAGACTGTGCCGTCTTCGGTCAGCGCAAGGTGACGCGTGGAGCGGTGCAGCAGCTTCACGCCGAGCCGTTTTTCCAGTGCATCGATGAGCAGGCCGAGCATCACCGGCGTGATCTGCTCTTCCAGCGCGGCGCGCGACAGGCTGCCTTTGTCCACGGCGGAGACGAAGGCTTCGATCTGCTTGAACTTGTCCATGGAGGACTCCAAAAACAAACCGGCGCAGTCCGTGTCGGGGCTGCGCCGGTGGGGGTTGCGTCATGCACGCATCATGCGTTGAGGAGTGCGCTTACTTCGCGCCGCCCTCGAACCACTTGGCGATGATCGCGCGTTCCGCATCGGTCATGTTGGTGGCATTCCCGAGCGGCATGGCCTTTTGCAGCACCACTTGCTGGTAGATCTGTTGCGCATGCTGTTTGATGTCGTCTTCCGATTCCAGCTTGATGCCCTTGGCCGGCGAAGGCATCAAGGTCGGATGCTCGCCATGGCATTGCACGCAGCGGGCCTGCACGATCTGGCGTACCTGGGTGGCGTCAACTGCGTTGTCCGCAGCCGCCGAAGCGCTCGTGCCCGACGGTGCAATCCACGCCGCCACGCCTGCCAGCATCGCGATCGCCACGCCCGGATAAACCGGGTTGACGACACCCTTGTGGCGCAGGATGAAGAACTGGCGGATCAGCACGCCGGCCACCATGATCAACACCAGCACCAGCCAGTTGTGCGGATGGCCCCACGTCATGCTGTAGTGGTTGGACAGCATGGCGAACAGTACCGGCAGCGTGAAGTAGGTGTTGTGCACACTGCGCTGCTTGGCGCGCTTGCCGTGGATCGGGTCGACCGGCTGGCCGGCCTTCATCGATGCCACCACCTTGCGTTGCCCCGGAATGATCCAGAAGAACACGTTGGCGCTCATGATGGTTGCGATCATCGCGCCGATGATGAGGTAGGCGGCGCGTCCGGCGAACAGATGGCAGGCGACATACGCGGCAATGACGACGTAGGCCACGACGAGGATCGCCAGCAGCTTTTCGTTCTTCTGCAGCGTGCGGCACAGCAGGTCGTACACGACCCAGCCGACGACGAGGAATGCCAGTGCAGCGATTACCGCGACCGCCGGCGTGATGTTGGCCACGTTCGCGTCGATCAGGAACACACGCGGATTGCACAGGTAGAGCACGGTGAACAGTGCGAAGCCCGACATCCAGGTGGAATAGGACTCCCAGTAGAACCAGTGCAGGTCTTCCGGCAGGTTCTTCGGCGCGACGAGGTACTTTTGCGGATTGTAGAAACCGCCGCCGTGCACGGCCCACAGTTCGCCGTCCACGCCTTTTTCCTTCAGGTCGATGGCTTTGGGGGCACGCAGGCTGTTGTCCAGCCAGACGAAATAGAACGACGAACCGATCCAGGCGATGGCGACGATCACATGCAGCCAGCGCAGCAGCAGGTTGGCCCAGTCGAGCAGATATGCTTCCATTTGTTATCTCCTTCTTCTCTTTGCGGCCGCTCAGCTGCCGCGATAGGTCGAGTAACTCCACGGGCTGGCAACCAGCGGCACGTGGTAGTGCTGGGACGGATCGGCGACGCCGAAACGGATCGTCACCACATCGAGGAAGGCCGGCTGCGCCAGCTTGACCCCTTGCGCCGCGAAATAGGCGCCGATGTGGAAGTCCAGTTCGTAGACGCCGGCCTGGAAAGCGTCGCCTTCCAGCAGCGGACCGTCGCAGCGGCCATCATGGTTGGTTGTTTTTGACAACAAGAGATTCCTCTGATTGTCGACAATTTTGTACAGGAAAACTTCAATTCCCTGGCCCGGCTTGCCATGCGCCGTGTCCAGGACGTGCGTAGTCAGGCGACTCATCGTTACTCCGTCTGTATAAGTGGGGAAACCGCCGTGCGAGGAGCGCACAGCACCGGGCATGAAGTGTCTCCGCGCGCCATGGGGGAGATTGCAGCTGCCCTGATGTTGAACAAAGTATTGAAGAAATTGTTGACAATTCTAGGATCGCTTGGCATCCTCGTCAATAAGAAATGCGATATGCCCATTTTCCATCAGGAGACATATCGCCGCCGAACCTTCTGCATGGACAGGACAATCATGGCCACACGCCCGAAACTGGCGAGCGTTCCCGCGCCGTCGCAAGAAATGAACCACTCTGCGCGACTCGATCCCGAGGACCGCATGTATTACGAAATCTACGACGCGATCATGGAGCACCGCCTCCCGGCCGGCACCAAGCTGACCGAGCAGGCGCTGTCGGAGATCTACGGCCTGGCGCGCCACAACGTGCGCAAAGTGCTGGTCAAGCTGAATGCCGACGGCCTGGTCGACCTGGAACCGAATCGCGGCGCCTTCATCGCCAGCCCGACCGGCAAGGAAGCGGAGGACATGTTCGAGCTGCGGCAGACGCTGGAGCAACTGGCGGTGCAGAAAGTCGCGCAGAAAGCGACCGCGGCCGACTTCGCCACGCTGCGCGCAATGATCGAGCGCGAGCGCGAGGCTTACATGCAGGGCAACCGCCCGTTGTGGATACGCCTGTCGGCGGATTTCCACATCGAACTCGCCAAGCTTTCCGGCAACGACCTGCTGGTCGAGATGCTGCGCCGCCTCGTGTCGCGCACTACGCTGCTGATTTCGAACACCGATACTTCCGGCCAGCAGCCGTGCTCGTTCGATGAGCACCTGCTGGTGCTGGACGCGCTGGAGAAAAAGAACGAGCAGCACGCGCAGCAGGAAATGGCGCGCCACCTGGAGCAGTGCTCCTGCCGTATGCTGAAGCGCCCCGAAAAGCGCTTCGACCTGCGTTCCGCGCTCGGCAAGGATTGAAGGATTGAAGAAATGATCCCGAGGCCGTGCAATGCGGCCGCCTTCCCCCACATAACAACAATAAAACGATACCAACTCACTCGTTTGGAGACGACATGACGATTCGCACTTCCGCAGCACACGCTGCTTCCGTGGCACCACCCGCCGCGCAGCAGGAAACGCAAGACAGCATCTCCCCGGTCGATGAACGGCTGCCCGCCGGCAAGCTGGCCGCGCTCGGCCTGCAGCATGTGCTGGTGATGTACGCCGGCGCGATTGCGGTACCGCTCATCGTGGGCCGCGCGCTCAAGCTGCAGCCGGAACAGGTGGCGGCACTGATCAGCGCCGACCTGTTCTGCTGCGGCCTGGTGACGCTGATCCAGTCGCTCGGCATCGGCAAGCTGTTCGGCATCCGCCT
>DASVLM010000516.1:0-4266 GCA_036384875.1 Noviherbaspirillum sp. | reverse complement strand
TTCTTCGCCTCGCCACCAAACTTCGACGACAGCACCGTCGCAATCGCTGCAGTCAGCGTGGTCTTGCCATGGTCAACGTGACCAATCGTTCCCACATTCACGTGCGGCTTGGTCCGCTCAAACTTGCCTTTTGCCATTTTCCACTCCTAACGATTTTGAGAATGTCCAGGCACGTGCCCGACTGTCTTGCTGATTGAGAAAACTGGTGCCCTTGACGTGGATTGAACACGTGGCCTCTCCCTTACCAAGGGAGTGCTCTACCACTGAGCTACAAGGGCATCTTCGTCGTCCGCATCAAACAACTGCGTCCGATCAAAACTTGGAGCGGGTGAAGGGAATCGAACCCTCGTCATAAGCTTGGAAGGCTTCAGCTCTACCATTGAGCTACACCCGCAAGGACCGTCGACTTCAGCCGCATACTTCTTCCGCTCTGCTTTACCGGCATTTCTGCTGGTGGAGGGGGCTGGATTCGAACCAGCGTACTCGTAAGAGGGCAGATTTACAGTCTGCTGCCATTAACCACTCGGCCACCCCTCCGCAGGGAACCCCAAACTATAGTAGAGAGTTCTGCGCTTGTCAACCGAAAATTCTGCTCTGGCGACACTTTTTCTGCACGGGGCGCAATAGTACACGTTTTTCTGCATGGCAGCAGCAATTAATTGAGCTCGATGCAAATTCAAAAGCGGGTTTCGCGTGCGGCGGAAAGGAAGTCGTCCAGAATGGGTGTGCAATCAAGCAGTTCGACACTGCGCCCGCGGTGAAATTCCGGGTGCCATTGCAGCCCCATCACGAAGCGCGCCTTGGAATAGCGAATGGCCTCGACAATATTGTCAGGTCCCGACATTGCCTCCACCACGAGGTCCCGCCCAAGATCCTTGACTGCCTGATGGTGTATGGAATTGACGAGCGCTTCCGGACGAGAGGGAAACAGCCCTCCCAAACGAGATCCTTGCGGGAAGCGAATCATGTGGTAATGGTTGTCATACAAGTCGCTGACATGCTCGATCGCGGTCGGCACATCGGAGGCGATATCCTGGTACAAGGTACCGCCGAAAGCGACATTGATGAGCTGGCAACCGCGGCATATCCCGAGCACAGGCTTCCCGGCCTCGACGAATTCATGCAGCAGTTCCAGCTCGTAGATGTCGCGGGCGCGGTCGCCGCTCCATTCCGGGCGCGTGGCGGCTTCAGCATAGGTTTGCGGAGATACATCCGCCCCGCCTTGCAGCACGAGGCCGTCAAGATGCTTGGCGTAGTCGCGCAAGCGGATATTGCTCGAGTGCAAAATACTGTTCGTGTTCACCGTCGGGATCATGAATACCATGACGTCCCGGGTCATTACCCATTGCGCGATTGACTCTTCTAGGTATTGCAGGGTCTTGCTGCGCAAGCCTTTGGCACCGCTTTCGGGATGGAAGATGCGTGCGGATATACCAATTTTGAGCGTGCGCTTCGTGAGACGATGCAATAGCCGGTCGGACAAGGCGCGAAGGCGCGCGGAGAGGATGCGCTGCGTTTGCGCCCAGGGAGAATCGTCGCGCGGCTTTGTCGAAGCAGTACTCCCGGTTTTCGCAGAATCGGGGGCTGCTGGAGTATCTTCGGATGGCGACGTTACTTGATCTTCAGGCATGAATTTGAGCTGGTCCCTTGCTTGACAGTGGTCCGGTTGGCACCGTAAGGAAATGTGACTCCGTTACTTTGCTGCAGGTTCCTTCCGGCTGCCGCAAGTGACGCACGGCTTCGGTACGGCTACCATCACTGCTTTCCCTCGCATATTGACACAATGACTATCACGATCTATCACAATCCCCGCTGCTCCAAATCGCGCGAAGCATTTTCCATCTTGGAAAAATTTGCCGCGGACAACAGCATTTCCCTGAATGTTATCGAATACCTTAAAACTCCGCCGAGTCGAGATCAATTGCTTGCGCTATCAAAATCCTTGGGCGGCAACCTGCGCGACATGGTGCGCAGCAACGAAGACGAATACGTAGCACTGGAACTGGCCAAGGCAAATAACGACGTCTTGCTGGATGCACTGGCAAGTCATCCCAAGTTACTGCAGCGGCCGGTGGTGGTCTATCGCGGCAAGGCGCTCATCGCGCGTCCGCCGGAATTGCTGCAAGACTTCCTGAAACCCTGACTCAACCCGCGCCCGGCGGCTTGATGCCGTATTTCTTCATGATGCCCAGGTAGAGATCGGACAGCGGTACGAGCCGCGGATTGTTGGGATCGAGCCGGCGCGCCGATTCGATGTAGGTTCGTGCCCGATCACCGAGCTTCTCTTCCCAACCGACGTTTTCGAGGTATTTGAGCACCGCGACCGCAGCGTTGAACACCACCTGCGGGTTCTCGGGCAGCTTGTGTACGGCGGCGGTCATCAGTTCCACTGCCCCCTTGAAGTCGCCCTGCTTTGCCTTCTCCGCACCACCCGAAACCAGTTCGACAACATGGCGGCGGCTTTCCTTGGCAACCGTTTCGGCAAGTTCCTTGCGGCCGGCCTGCTCAAATACCGCCATTGCCTTGGCGAAGGCAGCATCGTCGGCAGCGTTGCTCATCACATCACGCATGACTTCGGACGCACCGTCATCGAGATTGTGCTCCAGGCAATTTCTGGCGAGCTCCATCTTGAGCTCGTTGGAAATGCCGGTGACCTCTCGGCAGGCGGCAACGGCGGCGTTCAATTCCTGCAGAGCCTGGTCGGCATTACCCAGTTCGGTTTGCACCAGGGCGGACGAAAGGGCGCGGCAGGCAGGTGTCTTGTCAACATGCGATAGCGACTTTTCCATGTCGCGAATCACCGTACCGGCCTGCTTGGTATCGCCTTTCTTGACAAGCGTGCGCACCAGCCGCACATGATCTTCCGGATCCCGGAATTCGGAATACTTCGCCTTCGAGACGACTTTCTGGAAGGAGCGTTCGGCGGTGTCGACATCACCGGCTTCGAGCGCCACATCGCCGAGTTTGCGCAGGCGACGCACTGCATGCGGCGACACCGTGACGGCTTCAGTCAGAACATCCTTGGCCTTGTCCAGCTCGCCGATCGCTTCATGCGTCTTGGCGAGCCAGTCGTAGGCATCCATGTATTTGCTGTTTTCCTCGACCAGTTGCGCCAGCAACATTTCGGCGTCGCCGAACTTGTCCTGCATGAACAGCGTCTTGGCCAAGCCGAGTCGAGCCCAAGCGACTGCCTTGAATTTGAGCACTTCCTGGTAAATTTTTTCCGCCTCTTCGCCTTCGCCAAGGATGACATGCAGCTCGGCACGCAAGCGCATGAAATCGACCAGATAACGCTTGTGCTTTTCCTCGCCAAGCTTGCAAATGTCGATTGCCTCCTTCAGGTTGCCGTGTTCCATGAGGTGGTAGACCGGCAGGAAGGCGGTGCGCTTTTCGATCGCGCGCGCGATGCGTTCGAGCAGCGTTTCGGCGGTGAAGGGCTTGAGAATGTAGTCGTTGGGCGCCAGTTCGGCGGCGCTCACCACCTTTTCATAGGCACGTTCGGCGGTAACGATGATGAAGATGGTCCACAGCGGAATCAGCTTGTTGTGGCGCAGGTCTTCGAGCAGTTGCTGGCCGTCCTGCCCTTCGCCGAGATCGTACTCGCAGATGATGAGGTCGTATGACTTGTTCTTGAGAGGGCGAATCGCGGTGCCGGCGCTGACGGCATGGTCGATCTTCGTAATCCCGCACTGGTTGAGCATGTTGTGCAGGTTGGAGCGCATGCCTGAGTGCGGCTCGACGATCAAGGCAGTGAGACTGCGAAGCGAACTCATTCCGTTAGAAACCCGTGCGTCAGACGCGGATGTGATCCATCCGTCAAATATTCTCCCAACCGCCAAAATACCATTGTCGTTGGGAAAAGCAAACTACTGGTTAAGCCAGGGAGTGATGCGCCGGACGCATCCGCCACGCAGCAACAATAGCCAGCGCACACAACAAGGCCACCAGCAGGAAGGTTTCGTCGAATGCCTGCAGCTGCCCGCCGGGCGAGGATTGGTGCACTGCAAGACGCCATTCCAGGACAATGCCGACCAGGCTGACACCGATGGCGCCGCCAAGCTGGCGCAGGAAATTGATGGTGGAAGATCCTTGCGCAATCAGGTCGAACTCCACGCCGCGCATCGATCCCAGGCTGAGCGAAGGCAGCACGAAGCCCAAGCCGACGCGGCCTACGATCGCCAAGCCCATCAGCGTGAAATATCCCGTGGCACGTGAGCCGGCCGCCATCAGCGCGAACGACAGGGTCAACAGGCCGAGTCCCAGCGA
>DASVLM010000515.1:0-2333 GCA_036384875.1 Noviherbaspirillum sp. | reverse complement strand
GCGCGATATCCGGCTGATGAACGCTGAAGAATTGTCAAAAGCCGTGAATATGAACGTAAATTCGGCGAAACAAAACGGCTAAATCGGGGCATTTCAGCGTACAATTTTATGCGGTTCATTTGTGTATCATGAAATTGTGCTATGCATGTGCGCCCAACCGTATGCAACGTCTTTCCCGGTAGCGCAGAAGAGAGGCGGTTGCCTGCTTGTACCCGGTGCCTGGCACCATGCTCACTCTGGAGTTTTTAGAAGATGTTGCAAACCGCATTCGATACCGTCGTCAACCTGTTGGCCCATGGCCTGACCGAGGCCACCTGGTGGCAAATGGTGCTCTACACCCTCGTCACGACGCATATCACCATCGCCGGCGTCACGATCTACCTGCATCGCCATCAGGCGCACCGCGCGCTCGATCTGCACCCCGTCGTCAGCCACTTCTTCCGCTTCTGGCTCTGGCTCAACACCGGCATGGTGACCAAGGAATGGGCCGCCATCCACCGCAAGCACCACGCCAAGTGCGAAACCGAAGACGATCCGCACAGCCCCGTCACCAAGGGCATCGAGACCGTGTTCTGGCGCGGCACCGAGCTGTACCGCGCAGAATCCAAAAACAAGGAAACCATGGAGAAGTACGGCCACGGCACACCGGACGACTGGGTCGAGCATAACGTCTACTCCAGGTTCGGCTGGCAGGGCGTGGGCGCCGTGCTGGTGGCCGACATCCTGATGTTCGGCGGCATCGGCGCCACCGTCTGGGCCGTGCAAATGCTGTGGATTCCCGTGCTGGCTGCCGGGGTCATCAACGGTATCGGCCACTACTGGGGCTATCGCAACTACGAATGCGCCGACGCCGCGACCAACATTTTCCCCTGGGGTATCCTGATCGGCGGCGAAGAGCTGCACAACAACCACCACACCTTCGGCA
This sequence comes from Noviherbaspirillum sp., assembly GCA_036384875.1. Lineage (GTDB taxonomy): Bacteria > Pseudomonadota > Gammaproteobacteria > Burkholderiales > Burkholderiaceae_D > Noviherbaspirillum. The sequence goes on along the minus strand of DASVLM010000515.1, from coordinate 1,408 downwards.
CCTCGGCCAGGCTCTCGTCCAAGTGGTTCGAGTTCGATATCGGCTGGATGTACATCCGCATCCTTGAAACCTTCAAGCTGGCCAAGGTCAAGAAAGTCGCCCCGGCACCGAAGTTCGACCGCCAGAAGATGGTGGCCGACCTGGAAACCCTGCAATCGGTCATCGCCAACCGCTATGATGTGATGGCCAAGTATGCCAAGTCGCTCAAGCGGACCTGGGCCCATGAAGTGGAACTCATGAAAGCCAAGACCACCTTCGAAGCGGGCTTCCTCAAGTCTTCCAAGAAGCTGATGCAGCGTGGACCGGCCAAGCTTGACGGTGCCAACGAGCAGCAATTGAAGGTGCTGTTCTCGCACAGCAAGGCACTTGAAACCATGCACGAGATGCAAAAGGAATTGAGCGCCATCTGGGAACGCTCGCACGCCAGCCGCGAGCAGTTGTTAAAGCAATTGCAAGACTGGTGCGCCCGTGCCGAAGCATCCGGCATCCAGGCCTTGCGTGAATTCTCCTTGCGCCTGCGCAGCTATAGCTGAAGCCTTGTGCCTCCACGAAAAGCCGGCAGCAGTGCCGGCTTTTTTGTGCGGTGCGTCCGGCATGGAGGCTTCCTGCCGGTGCAAGCCCCGCCCTCGGTCGACCATGGCGAACGAAGTAGAACGAAACTGCGTTCCTTGCTGCAACGCGCGGTGTTCTTTTCAGATGCCGCCCTTCGGGCGGGCGGTCATCCGGCCGCGCGCTGCCCGCAGGCGCTCATGACAGGCGCTACGGACGAATGAACGATGTGATCCTGCGCCGTGCCCGCTCCTTGAATGCATATTCACGGAGTTTGTCGGCAAGCCATTCCAGATTCTTCAGCCCATAAATGCACATGACTTGTTCTCCGGTACTGGACGAACCGAGCTGCAGTATGGAATATCCAAAAAAGCGCATGCCCCAGGACGAACTGATCACGAAGTTCTCAATCGTGAACAGCTCGATATTCTCTTTGGCCTTGAACAGATATCCGCGCTCGATTTTGATTCTTTGCGTCGTGATTTCGTATCGTACGGACAGGCTCTTGAACTTGTAATAAAAATAGGCAAGGCCCAATGTAAAAAACACGGCGAAAGCTTGCCAGGCGCTGTAAACAGACGCCGGGTTCCCTGTAAAAATCGTCTTTTCGACTTCGGAATCCTGGGCGGCGGCAAACGCCTTCAGGTCCGTGCCGCAAAACCGGCACTTGATGGCAGCAGCCTTGATCGTTTCCGCGCACACCGGGCACGTTTTTTCGTCTTTGTTCATGTTGATACCAGGGTGCCCTTACAAGCTTGCCGGCGCCTTGCCGGCGCCGGTGCATGGAATCGAGTCTGTCGCCGGGAGCGGCGCCGTTTTGATCCGGAATGCCGTCATTCGTTCCGATGGTCGCTTCAAA
>DASVLM010000514.1:0-1855 GCA_036384875.1 Noviherbaspirillum sp. | reverse complement strand
CGCAGGTATTCGCATCAGGCACGCAGTCGCTGGAACAGGCTGCACAGCAGAACCAGCTGGAGACCATGAGCGAATTGCTGGACAGCACCGATGCGCTGCGCCGTGTCGGCGGCAACATGGCGCTCTACCGCAAGCTGCTGGCGCAGTTCACCGCCAGCCATGCCGACGCGCCGCAGCGCATACGCGCGCTGCTGGACACGGGCGATGTGCAGGGTGCGGCGGGTATCGCGCACAGCACGCGCGGCGTGGCGGCCAACCTGGGCGCGACCGTCATGGCCGGCCTTGGTGCCGGGCTGGAAGATGCGTTGAACAAGGGTGGCGATACTGCAGCACTGCTCGACGGTTTCGAGCGGGCATGCAGGGCGACGATGGAAGCGGTGCGTGCCATGGTGCCGGAAGCGGAAGTCGCGGAGGCGCCTGCCGGGGGCGAGCCCGCCGCGGTCGATCCTGCCTCGCTGCAGGTCATGCAAAAGCTTGCCGCCCTGCTTGCCGCAGGCGATGCCGACGCTGTCGATTTCTTCGCCGGTCATCGCAAGGCGCTGCGGCTCGCATTGCGCGACCAGGCAGACGCGATCGAACGCGCCATCGGCGATTTCGATTTCGAAGCCGCGCTCGATCTGTTGCGTGCCACCGCAAACGAAATCTGAAACCGGAATGGCGCTCAAAAAATAAAAGGAGCCGATATGGGAGCAGTGCAGGGAAACGTGCGCAGGTGGTTGCAGGCGGAAGGTGTGTGCGTGCTGGCAGCAGCGGTGCTGGTGTATGCGCACCTGGGATACGGCTGGGGTGTATTCGCGCTGTTTTTCATGGCGCCCGACCTGTCGATGATCGCCTATTCGCGCGGGCCGAAATTCGGCGCTGCCGTCTACAACGCCGCGCACAGCTACATCGGCCCCTTCCTGCTCGGGCTTGCCGCCGTACTGCACGACGCGTCGCTGCAGCAGCCACTGCTGATCTGGCTGGCGCACATCGGCTTTTGCCGGGCTACCCGCTTCGGCTTGAAATATCCCGATAATTTCGACGACACACATCTCGGCCAGGCGCCGTTCAACTTGCCCGCCTTCCTCAAGGGCATCATCGGCAGGAAAACTCCCACTGCCTGAGGCGTTCGGCGGTATGGCTGGCCGCCTTTGCCCTCCTTGTCTTTACCCGCAGACGTTGCCAAAGAAGCATTCGCGCGAAGCTGGAGCGCGGCATGCTTTTATTGCCGGATTCGGGCCGGCGGGTATTCAGGGATGGCCGCGGTGTGTCGTTACCAAGAACGGGAAGCACACAGAAAAATTGGCGCCAAGTAACTTTTTGGCGTATCTTGAAAACAAGGAGTGAAGCAGCAATGAGCACTCGCGTCACGGTCAGCCCTGCACACCGCATTTTGCTCGCGTCGGAATTCTTCATGGCGCGCCGGCCTGTGCTCGACAGCGGCCAGCAACTGGTGGCGCATGAACTGCTGTTCGGCACACCGCTTGCCGCACAGGATGGCATGGCCGGCGACCATGGCGAAAGCGGCGAAACAGACAACGCCTCCGTGCTGGCCGATGTGGTCAAGCACGGCCTCTCGAAAATCATCGGCGACGTGAAGGCGTACATCGAAGTCGATGCGCCTACACTCATGGGCAACCTCTGCAACAGCATTCCGTACGACCGTGTCATCTTTACCATCCTCCCCGATACCGAACCGACTCCCACCCTGCTGCAGCGGATTGCCGAACTCGGCGCGCAAGGCGCGCATTTCGCCCTCTACGTAAAGGCGGACTCGCCGCAGGTGCAGGCCTTCCTGCCGCTGGTCGAGACGGTGAAAATCGATGTCTCCGGCAAGCTCCCCATCGAACTCGGCGCACTGGCCGCCATGTATCGC
>DASVLM010000513.1:0-3599 GCA_036384875.1 Noviherbaspirillum sp. | reverse complement strand
AATCGTGGTTTCGAGCGGCGAATGATCGGCGCCGATCAGCCAGTTGACCATGGTGGCCTGGTGCTGTTCGGTACGACGTATCTGCGCGAGCGACAGGCGCAGGTCGCGGTTCATGCGCGCGGCGATGTGCTGGAAACGAATGGAATCGGTTTCGATGCCGTTCATCAGGATCACGCGCACGCGCGTGAAGGCGTCATCGTCGAGCTTGCTGATCGGCTTGCCGACCATGTCGCGCCAGGTGAAGCGCTGCTGCTCGGGCGGCACGCCTTTGGAACTGAAAAGATCGAGTGACATTGCGGACTCCTTTTCCTTGGACAAGATCCGGCAGCCAGAGGAGAGGTCGCCGTGATCGAAGGCGGAGACGGTCGCAACATCCATGCCGCGCAGCGGACGCCACAAGAGGCGTGCCGCGCTGCCGATGGCTCATGCATTCGCTCGCACTTTTTTACATCGGTGCCGTAATGCTTACAGCGAGCTTTGCTTGCGGCTCAGGTCACCATGCGGCGGTTTTCACCGAGCGCATCGGTGTTGCCGGTCATGATGCCCTTGGCGAGGCCGTAGAGCCGCATCGCGGTGCTGCCGGGAGAGTCCCAGTATTCGGCTTCGGTGATCGAGACTTTCAAGAGCACAAGGTCGGGGTCATCGATTCCGTCGGGGAACCAGGGCTTGATCCATATGCTCCAGAGTTCCTGCATTTTCTGCTTGTCGCGCACAATTTCCGCGGTGCCGGAAATCGAAAGATAGTCCTGCTTGTCGCTGCGCGCGTAACTGAGGTTGACTTCATGGTGCTGCTGCGCCTCTGCAACCTTGGGCGAAGACATTGCGGTGAAGAACCAGAGGTTGCCCTCTTCGTCCATCTGCATGGTGGACATCGGACGGCTGCGCAGCGCGCCGTCCGGTTCTTCGGTGGTGAGCATCGCGAACTTCATTTCCTTCACGAGTTCGGCGATCTTGTCGAGTTGCGGGTGTTGCTGTGACTGGATATCCATCGCGGTCTCCTTTGCGGATGAAGGCGCGGCTGCGCCTGCACAGGAGAAAACGATGGGGCGGGAAAGTTCCTTGCAGATTCCAGAGCGAAACGCTCTACGCGGGCCAGGCGGCCTGGAGGAGCGCAGGCAGGATTTCGCCTGCTTTGCCGCGCAACACGAATTGCGCAAAGCTGTCGTGGCGGGTGACTTCAGGATTGATCTGGATAACGTTGCGCCCGCTGGTACTCGCATAGCGCGGCAGGCTGGCCGCCGGTTCGACCAGGCTGGAGGTGCCGATGCAGAAGAACACGTCGGCCATTTCCGCGGCCAGCGCTGCCTTATGCCAGGCATCGGCCGGCAACGCCTCGCCGAACCAGACCACGCCGGGACGCAGCCAGCCGCCGCAATGCGCGCAGGTGGAAAGCGGCGCGCCGGCAGGCAGTTCAGGCGCCGGCGCCCGGCAATCGAAACAGAAGTTGCGCCAGATGTTGCCGTGCAATTCGATGACGTTGGAACTGCCGGCCTTGAGATGCAAGCCGTCCACGTTCTGGGTGATGACGGTGACGGAAGGCGCCAGTTGTTCCAGGCGGGCAATCGCACGGTGCGCCGGATTCGGCAGCGCATTGCGCATCAGTTCGCGCCGCCATTCATACCATTTCCAGACCATCTCCGGATCGCGGCGGAAGGCATCGGGCGTGGCAAGGTCTTCCGCGCTGTATTTCGCCCACAGGCCGGTTTGCGCATCGCGGAAGGTAGGCACGCCGCTCTCCGCGGAAACGCCTGCGCCGGTGAACACGGCGATATTGCGCGCGGCGCGCAAGGTATCGAGCAGGTCGGGGGCAAATTCCATGGAAGGCAGTCGTTGGAGTGACAACCGCCAGTATACCCCTCCTATGCAACTGCTAGTCGGCAAGTACAGCCGACTGATCGTCGATTTCCTTCGGCCGCTGGGCCAGCAGCGCGACCGCTCCCAGTACCATCGCGCCGCCGACGAGTTGCTGCGGGCTGACCGATTCGCCGAGGAAAATGACGCCGAGGCAGATCGTCACCACCGGCTCCAGCGTCGAGATGATGGAAGCGCGCGCCGGGCCGATGACCTTGATGCCGACCAGGAAGGTGCAGATCGCAATCACCGTGGAGAACAAGGCAATCGCGGCAATCGCCAGCCAGGCCATGCCGCCGGCGGGCAAGGGATCGCCGGACGCGATGGCGAAGCTGCCGTTGCCGATGGCGGCGGTCGCCATCACGACCAGGGTGGCGGCGAGCGGATCGGTGTTTTGCGTGATGCGTCCGCCGATGGTGATGTACACCGCGTAGATGGCGGCGCCGAGGATGCCGAGCGCGATACCGAGCGGCTGCCCCTGCAGGTTCCCGCCGAGCATGATGGCGAGGCCGGCGATTGCCGTCAGCAACAGCACCAGCATGCGGCGGTCCAGTCTTTCCCAGCCGAAGGCCAGCGCAATCAGCGTCACCAATACCGGATAGATGTAGAGCAGGAGGCCGACCAGCCCGCTGCTGGCATGCATCAGCGCGGTGAAGTAGCACTGCGACTGCGCGGTATAGAGCAAGCCCATCAGGCCGAAACCGGCAAGCGTGCGCCCGCGCGGCAGCGGCAGGCGGCGCAGCCATACCACCGGCGCCAGCATCGCCACCGCCAGCAGGAAGCGCCACGCCAGGAGCATCGTCGGGCTGACGCCGGCGGCATACGCGGTATGCGCAAACAGGGCGATGCTGCCGAAGCCGACGGCGGACAGCAGGACGAGCAGGATGGCGGAGCGGCTTGACATGGATAAAGGGACCGACTTGGTCGAACAGGGTTATGGCTGGGGAATCAGTGTATTGCCTTGCCCCAACGGCGACAAACCAATATTCTTGCTGTATTGACCCAATCATTTTGAGGCATGCCGCATGTCTGCCCGCCTTCCTCCCCTGCCCTCCGTCCGTGCCTTCGAGGCTGCCGCCCGCCTTGGCGGTTTCCAGAATGCCTCCGTGGAATTGCATCTGACGGCCGGTGCGGTGGCGCACCAGGTGAAGCTGCTGGAGAGCTGGCTGGGGGTCGCCCTGTTCCAGCGGCTGCCGCGCGGCGTGGTGCTGACGCGAGCCGGGCAGCAATATGCGTCGGCGCTGCGCCCACTGCTCGACGGCATTGCCGAAGCGTCGGAAAACGTGAAGCGCCAGGGCGACGAACGGGTGGTGACGGTCACTTCCGTGCCGTCGCTGGTGGCACGCTGGCTGATGCCGCGCCTTGGCCGCCTGCGCGAGCAGCATCCGGAAATCGACATGCGGGTGCTCGCGTCGCTGCATCCTGCGGATTTTCAGCGCGAAGGCGTGGACGTGGCGATTCGTCTCGGCCCCGGTCCCTATCCCGGACTGAAGGCGGACTTGCTGATGGAGGAATGGTTTTCGCCGGTCTGCAGCCCCGCGTTCAAGGAAGCAGCGGGCACCTTGCGCGAACCCGCCGATCTGCTGCGCCTGCCTTTGTTGCACGACGAGCTCGACATGCGCATCCCGGATGAAATCGTCTGGCCGCGCTGGTTCAAGGCCTTCGGCATCCAGTACAACGGCCCGATGCAACCCAGCTTCTCGCACACATATCTCACACTGGAGGCGGCGGCGGCCGGCCAGGGCGTC
>DASVLM010000512.1:0-1908 GCA_036384875.1 Noviherbaspirillum sp. | reverse complement strand
ATCGGAAACATTTCCACCAGACGCGGATTATCGATGCCCTTGATGACCTCGAATTCCTGATCGGCCCGCTCCTCACCCGCCTTGAACAGCAGGATCTCGTCACGCAGCAGGTGATAGACGCCGCGGAAGTTCTTGCCCATGCCGATCGGCCAGGTCACCGGGGCGCACTGAATCTTCAGCACGGACTCGACTTCGTCCAGCAATTCCAGCGGATCGCGCGTTTCGCGGTCCATCTTGTTCATGAAGGTCAGGATGGGCGTGTTGCGCATGCGGCAGACGTTGAGCAGCTTGATGGTCTGCTCTTCCACGCCCTTGGCTGCGTCGATCACCATCAGGGCAGAGTCGACCGCCGTGAGAACGCGATAGGTATCTTCCGAAAAATCCTGGTGGCCCGGCGTATCCAGCAGGTTGACGACGTGCTCGCGATATTCGAACTGCATCACCGAGCTGGCAACGGAAATGCCGCGCTGCTTTTCGATTTCCATCCAGTCGGAAGTCGCATGGCGTCCGCTCTTGCGCGCCTTCACCGTACCGGCCAGCTGGATCGCGCCGGAGAACAGCAGCAGCTTTTCGGTCAGCGTCGTTTTACCGGCGTCAGGGTGGGAAATAATCGCGAACGTACGGCGGCGTGCCGTTTCCTTTGCGATCAGTTCGCTCGGGACTTTGCGTGATTCGGATGCTGCGTCGATTCCGTCGGACGGAAACTGCTTGATATCGTCGGAGGCCATGTTGCGCCAGAAAAAAGGTGGGGAGAAAAGCCGGGGAGTTTAGCGGTACTGCCGGCCGAAGTCGAATCGGCCGGCCGTGTTCACGACTGGACGTTCACGACTGGATGAAATGTTCGCGGTAGTAGCGCAGCTCTTCGATGGACTCGATGATATCCGCAAGTGCCGTGTGCTTCTGGTGCTTCTTGAAACCGCCGGCGATCGACGGCTTCCAGCGCTTGCAAAGCTCCTTCAGGGTGGACACGTCCAGATTGCGATAATGGAAAAACGCCTCCAGCTTCGGCATGCCACGCGCCATGAAACGGCGATCCTGGCAGATGGAATTGCCGCACATCGGCGATTTGCCGGCAGGAACGAAATTCTTCAGGAAGTCGATCAGCGCCTTCTCGGCATCGGCTTCGGTGACGGTCGACGCCTTCACACGATCGATCAGGCCCGAGCGGCCGTGCGTGCCCTTGTTCCAGGCATCCATGCGGTCGAGCACTTCGTCCGGCTGGTGAATTGCAAAAACTGGCCCTTCGGCGAGCACATTGAGTTCGGAATCGGTGACGACAACTGCAACCTCGATGATGCGGTCGTTGTCCGGATCGAGCCCGGTCATTTCCATGTCGACCCAGATCAGGTTGAACTCATTGGGGCGAGCAGGAACGCTTGCCGGGGCATTGGATGGATTGGCTTGTGACATAATTTTGTTTTCCTTGGTGAGAGACTCGTTTTGTTGTATGCAATGCATTAAAACGGGACTCCAATTCGCCATTTTCTCACAGGCATAGCATGTCTTCACTCGCGTTTTCGGTATTGTTCGTCGCTTTTCTCGTGGTTTCCCTGCTTGTGCGCTTCTGGCTCGGCTCGCGTCACATCCGCTATGTGCTTGCTCATCGCAGCGCCGTGCCACCGGAATTTGCCGAAAAGATTCCGCTGTATGCCCACCAGAAGGCGGCCGATTACACCATCACCAAGACCAAGTTTGGCCTGGTGGCGCTGGCGGTCAATGCCGCGGTTCTGATCGGATTCACCCTGCTTGGCGGATTGCAGGCACTGTCGGTCGCCCTGCATGGCGTAACAGGTTCCGGCATGGTCTACCAGCTGGCGCTGCTTGCCGCCTATGCCGCCATTTCCTCGCTCGTCGACCTGCCGTTCGACTATTACCGGCAATTCGTGCTTGAAGCGAAATTCGGCTTCA
>DASVLM010000511.1:0-10710 GCA_036384875.1 Noviherbaspirillum sp. | reverse complement strand
GAGGTGGTATTTGCCGATCAACACCTCGTCATGCGCCAGTCAAAGCCAGTCAATGCACGTCTGCGCATTGTCGGAATTGGCGCAAGCTTGTGCACCTTGGCTATCCTCACCGGTGCGCTGACCTGGTCGTATGTCGGCAATCGAAAGTTGATCGATGCTGCAGAGGAGGAACTGCGCATCGCGCGGCAACTAAAAACCAGCGACGTATTAGCAGAGCGGTTGAAGGCGCTTCAGGTGCTACAGCTACGCATCGAGCAGCTCTATCGATTCCGCAACGATGGCGCACCATTCTCGTTGCGCATGCACTTGTATCAGGGTGGCCGCATCGAAGCGGCCTTGCGAGCAGAATATTTTGCCGGCGTACGTGCGCTCATGCTTGACCCTGTTAAGCAGGCACTGGAAAGCCGTCTCTCGGGCCTCAAGTTGGCGGCTGTGGAACGGCCGGTCACCACGCCAGCAGCTAATTCCGTGCCGGTATCCAGCAAGCCGGCTGCATCTGCACCGCCGGCACCACGTCGCCCACATCCATCCCGGGATAGTCTTCCGATCATTCCGCTGTCCCGAGGGATGGATTCTGATGATGTGCCGCGCATCATACTTGCGGGCTTCAACGCTGCGGCACCGTCCCCGGAATCCCATCCTTCTCAAGGAGCATTGATGAGTACGGTCTCGGCGTCGAGCCCGATACAGGATTACGCCGCCAAGACTGCAGAGGCAGCAAGCAAGTTGACGCGCAAACCGAATAATGCTGATGAGAGGACGCACGACAACTCCCTCGAAGACAGCTACAACGCGCTGAAAACTTATCTGATGCTGCACGAGCGCACGCGCATGGATGCCGCTCATTTGTCAGATCAGATTCCGCGCTACTGGCGTGCCTGGCTGGAGCAGAACAAAGGCAATGGCTCGATGGACGAGATCAATCGTCTCGCCGAGCGCGTCGTTGCGTTCTATGTGGCCCAGATCAAGGAAGCTGACCTGCCAACGATAGCGAATCGGAGCGATCTCGTGGCCGATGCACGCGATACGTTGCGCAGTGCGATGCATAAGCTGTCGGCCAGGGAGCGCGTGTACAACGAATTGAAAGCACGCGCCAACACAGAATTTCCTTCCATGACGGTCGGTCGCATGCTGAACAACGCGGATCTCACCACCGTGATCGGCAGCCATGCCGTACCGGGTGCCTTCACCCGCGAAGCATGGGAAAAGTACATGCGAAATGCCATTGCCGAAGCCAGCCGCGGCGAGGTCAAGGGGGATGACTGGGTACTTGCAGCCGCAACGCAGGAGAACCTAGGCAAGAACGGCGACGTAGAACGCAATCGCAAGGAACTGGAAGCGCTTTACAAGGCTGACTATATTCGTGAATGGAAAACATTCCTGCAGGGAATTGTCGTTCAGGATTTCGGCTCGATCGATATCGCCGCGCAGTCACTTGCCAAATTGTCGGACCCGCAAAACTCCCCTATCAGGTTGATTCTTTCGCGCGCCGCACAGGAAACCTCCTGGGACAATCCCTCGGCGGTGTCGCAGTCGATCGAGAACGTCAAGACATCCGTGATCGAACGGACCGAGAAATTGATCCTCGGCGCAAATTCCGGCGCCGCATCGACCTCTCTTTCTTTGCAATATGGCGAAATCGGCAATGCGTTTGCACAGCTTTCATCTCTGACGATGCAGGCAGGCGAGAGCGGCAAGGCTCCATTGGCAGCGTATCTGGAGATGCTTGCCAAGTTGAAGACGAGAGTGGTCCAAATGGCGGCCAATGGGGATACGGAAGCCTCAGCGCGCCAACTGATGCAGGCTACGCTGGCGGGCAGCGGATCGGAATTATCTGAAGCACTTGCCCTGGTAGACGGCCCCTTGCTTGGCAGTGCGCCAGATGAAACGAAAGAAATTGTACGTCCGCTCCTTGTCCGTCCATTGATGCAAATCTATGCAGCGCTCATTCCGCTGGTCGAGCGAGGTCTCAACCAGGCGTGGCAGACCGAAGTGTACGGTGCATGGCGCTCGCTGGCATCGAAGTATCCCTTTTCTGACTCCGCCAACGAAGCTTCCATGGCGGATATCGCCAAGGTCCTGAAGCCGCAGGAAGGATTGCTGCCCAAGTTCATCGACAAAAATCTGACCGGCCTGGTAGTCAAGCGCGGTGACACTCTCGCGACTCGAACCTGGGCCGGGCTTGGCGTCAACTTCAATCCGTCTTTCCTGACCGGGGCAGCGAAGCTCGGAGCGGCGAGTGCCACTGCATTGCAGGAAGGCGATGGCGCGCAATTCGAATTGCAACCGATACCGACCCCGGGTATCAGCGAGATGCTCGTTGAAATCGGCGGCCAGGTCATGCGTTACCGAAATGGCCCGCAGGTATGGACAGCATTCTCCTGGCCGAGCGCAGCCGGGGCGAACGTCGAGGGTGCGCGTATTCAGGTGGTTTCATTTTCTGGCGCGTCCGCTTCGGTCGCCAATTTCAGCGGTCGCCTCGGCCTGGTGCGCATGCTTGGCCAGGCCCGAATGGACAGCGTATCCGGAAACACAACGCAACTTGCCTGGTGCATCAAGCCCGCCGGTGTGGAACGCGTGGCGCTCCAGGATCGCCTTGCTGCGTGTGATTCCTCCAACATGGTGCGGGTCAATTTCCGATTGGTTAGCGGAGCGAATCCTCTTTCCATGTCGGCGCTGCGGCATCTGTCACTACCCGAGAAGATTGCTAACTGAGAAGTGGCAAAGTCAATGGTCCTGCCTTTCAAACGTACCGACGCCGACGTCGCTTCAACATATGCGCTGTACGGCAAACTGCCCAACCGTGCGGACTTCCTGCGAGTCAACGCCAATCATCCGCTGGTGACCGAGCTCGATGCCTTGGTTCAGTGCGGCCTTGAGCGTTTTAATAACGTGCCGGGGTGGCTTGCGCAATACGACGCCGGCACTCCTGTTGAAATCCAATATGTGTCGCGTGACGCGAAGCATGTATTCACCGGAGTCATCGCGCCTAGTGCCGACCAGGCCGGCCGCCGGTATCCGCTGATTGCCGGTTTGATCCTTCCGCGGGAGGGCATCCAGCCGAATCTCCACACTACACCGATTGCTTATGAAGTGTTTTTCGACGGCTTGCGTGATCATGTCGCAACTGCCCTCGAACATTCAGTTGAAGCGCTCTCCTGCATCCAGTTCCTCGAGTCGCAAGTTCAGTCGCGCGATACCGTGGTGGCAGACCTCGAACTGGCGCAGCGTGTGGTGGACCTGCATATGCGAAATACCACGATCAGGCGCCTGCGCGAATTGCTAGCCGAAGGAAACGTGTGGGGCGGGTTGGAGCAAATGCTACTCAACCTGCTGTTCTACCGGACCTTCCTGCGCCGATTCGGAAACCCCTCCAGCAATCTTGCCCTTCTCTTCCCCCTTCCGTCCCAATGTGGCGAGCAGGCGCTGATCGCCAGCACTTGGGTTTCGCTACTGACTGCGCTCGGACAGGAGGGCGACGGTGGCTGGCGTGGCAATTATTTCATCTTGCGTCAACAAGGACATGTCTTGCTGGCCGCGTGTTTTTCGACAATGCATGACCGGATCGCTGCATTGATGCTGGGCTGCCCGGCCGATTCCACCGTGCTGCTCGATCTCGAGAAACAGCAAGACGCATGGAAGGGTAATCAGCTGTATGCAGAGGTGTCTTATGCGCTCGATCGGCTGTTGGCCGATCCCTCGCTATCCCTGGCCGCCTTACGCGACTTTCTGGCCGATGCCGGCTGCCAGCTGGGGAAAGGAGGGTAGTGCATATCGAAATGCTTCTCCGGGGTAGCAATGCCGCTGCCGTATCAATCAATTCTTAGACAGGCAAGTCATCATGGGAAAAGAAAGTACTCAAAAAAAGCTGTCGCGGGTGCGTCCGCCGCGCGTGCAGATCACTTATGACGTGGAGGTGGGCGATGCCATCGAAACCAAGGAACTTCCCTTCGTGCTCGGCGTATTGGGCGACTACGCCGGCAATCCGGCACAACCGCTAGCCAAGCTCAAGGATCGCAAGTTTGTCGACATCGATCGCGACAATTTCGACGACGTATTGAAAGGCGTCGCGCCACGGCTTCAGGTGAGCGTCGACAACCGCCTCCAGAAGGACGACACCCAGATGGGCGTCGAACTCAACTTCAACAAGCTGGAGGACTTCGAGCCGCAAAACATCATTGCCCAGGTTGAACCGTTGAAGAAGCTGCTCGAGGTGCGCTCCAAGCTGTCCGACCTGCGCAACAAGATCACGGGCAACGACAGGCTGGAAGAGTTGCTGGACTCGGTTGTCCGCGACACCGAGAAGCTGAAACGGATCAGCGCACAGAATCAGGGCAAGGAGGAGTGAAATGAGCGAACTTGCGCAATTGCCCGAACCGGAAGTTCTGTCGCAGCCGGCAACCAGTCTGCTCGACGAGATCGTCGAGAACAGCAAGATCGCGGCCAGTCCGCACGAGAAAGCCAATGCCCGCGACCAGATCGCCAAGCTGGTCGATGAGGTGCTGGCAGGATCGGTGACGCTGTCGAAGGACCTGGCCGCCAGCATGGATGCGCGCATCGCCGAGATCGACCAGCTGTTGTCGGAACAGGTGAACGCCATCATGCATCATCCCGAGTTCCAGAAGCTCGAAGCGTCCTGGCGCGGATTGAAGTACCTGGTGATGCAATCCGAAACCGGCACGATGCTGAAAATCCGTATGCTCAACGTGTCGAAGAAAGACTTGGTGAAGGATTTCAAGAGCGCACCGGAATTCGATCAGAGTGCCCTGTTCAAGAAGATTTACGAAGAGGAGTACGGTACTTTCGGCGGCGCACCTTACGCCGCGCTGATCGGCGATTACGAGTTCACCCGCCACCCGGAAGACTTCTACCTGCTCGAAGAACTGTCGCACGTTGCCGCCGCCGCGCATGCGCCGCTGGTGTCCGCCGCTTCACCGGGGCTTTTCGGTCTGGATTCGTTTGGCGACATTGGCAAGCCGCGCGACCTGTCGAAGATTTTCGACACCGTCGAATATGTGAAGTGGAAATCCTTCCGCGAATCCGAGGACTCGCGATATGTCGGCCTGGTCCTGCCGCATGTGTTGGGCCGCTTGCCCTATGGCCGGGATACTGTGCCGGTCGAACAGTTCAATTTCGAGGAAGATGTGGATGGCAAGGACCATGGCAAGTACCTGTGGACCAATGCCGCCTATGCGTTCGGAGCACGCTTGACGGATGCATTCGCGAACTTCGGCTGGCTGGCCGCGATCCGCGGTGTCGAAGGTGGAGGCTTGGTCGAAGGATTGCCGACGCATACGTTCAGAACGGACGACGGCGAGATTGCACTCAAATGCCCCACGGAAGTCGCCATTACCGATCGCTCGGAAAAGCTGCTGTCGGATCTCGGCTTCATCTCGCTCGTCCACTGCAAGAACACGGACTATGCCGCGTTCTTCGGCGCCCAGTCCGTGCAGAGGGCGAAGACTTACAACACGGATGCGGCCAACGCCAATGCGCGCCTGTCGACGCAGCTGCCATACATCTTCGCTGCATCGCGCATTGCGCACTACATGAAGTCGATCATGCGCGACAAGATCGGCAGTTTCGCTTCGCGCGAGAACGTGCAGCAATTCCTCAATACCTGGCTGGCGCAATATGTGCTGCTGGACGACTCTGCCTCGCAGGAGGCGAAGGCGAAGTATCCGCTGCGCGAAGCGCGGGTCGACGTGGTTGAAGTGCCGGGCAAGCCCGGTGTCTACAGGGCGGCGGCCTTCCTGCGTCCTCACTTCCAACTCGATGAATTGACCATCTCCCTGCGATTGGTGGCGGAGCTGCCGAAGAACGCGAGGTAAATCCGAATTGACGAGTACATGACGGGCAACGCAATGCGATGGCATTGCGTCCCCGTAACGGTTAATGTTGTCCATTTTGTTAAAAAATAGACAACATTTCTCGGGAGATTTTCCCGCTTATCGACGAGCCGTACTACTGCTTTTCCGGCAAAGCGGCTCATTTCTATGACTTCCAGGAGAAAAAATGGCTTTTGACAGCTTCATCAAGATTGACGGCATTCCCGGCGAATCGACCGACGACAAGCACAAGGACTGGATCGAAGTGCTGTCCTATGACCACAAGATCGAGCAGCCTGCTTCCAGCACCGCCAGCTCCGTTGGCGGCGCCACCGCTGAACGCGTGAACCACGGCACCTTCAATTTCGTGCACCAGCTCGACAAGGCGAGCCCCAAGCTTTACGAGGCTTGCTGTACCGGCAAGCACATCAAGGAAGTCGTGTTTGAAATCTGCCGCGCCGGCGGCGACAAGGTGAAGTACATGGAGATCAAGATGGAGCAGGTACTGGTTTCGCGTGTCGAGGAAAGCGGTGCCTCCGCCGGCGAATCCGGCTTCCCGAGCGAAAAGATTTCACTGTCCTACGGAAAGATCAAGTGGACCTACACGCAACAGAAGCGTGAAGACGGCTCGGGCGGCGGCAATGTCGGTGCCGGCTGGGACTTGACGGCCAACAAGACCATCGCCTGAGAACCGATGCGATAAGTCGAGCAATGCACCGACCAATGCGGCCGCGGTTCTTGTGCCCGCAGCCGCATTGCGTAGCGATCGGAATTTGAACAATGTTAAGGGGAATCTGATGAGTATCACGGGCAAATCGAACATCTTGAGGACGGGCGCAACGTGCCTATTGTTTGCGCTGTTGAGTGCATGCGCACAGAGCGAATTGGCTGCCGGCAGCAGCGGATCACCGGCTCAGCCGTCCACGCAGGCAGGCGCAAGCGGGAGTGGCAAGACCGACAAACCAGTCGAGCAGGTAGCTGTTGAAGTCGAACCGGATTACCAGAACATGAATCCCGTACCGATCGCCTTCGACAAAATGGGCGTCAAGCTCAATGACGCCGGCAAGCACGTTATCGTCAAGATCGTTGAGCGGGCTCGGAAATCGAAGCGGCTGGTCGTCACCGGCTATTGTGACCGCAAGCAAGTGGGTAACGCCCATGCAGCGGCACTGGCGCGCGCAAACGCCGTCAGGAATGAATTGATCCACCTGGGCGTCAAGCGCCACAGCATTCAGCTGAAAACGGTCACCAATGCGGCCGACAAGCATCTCGCCGAAATCCAGTTCAGTTAAATCGGCCTGCGCATCGATGGATGCCGCCCGTCGTCGCGAGCGGACCATCCAGGCATTACACACACCGGGAACAAGCAATGACCACACACTTGAAAGCGTTGATCGCAAAGTTGAATCCGACGGCGCGTCGCGCGATGGAATTCGCTGCCAACCTGGCGCTCACCCGAACGCATCATGAAGTCGACATCGAGCATGTATTGCTCGCGCTGCTGGACCACAGCGATACCGACGTTTCGTCGATCCTGCAGGCTTACGGCGTGGAGCCGTCCCGGTGGCAGAAGGACCTGCTCGACAGCCTTGGGCAGTTCAGGACGGGGAACACCCGCAGCCCGGTACTATCGCGCAATATCATCGGGTGGCTGGAAGCCGCATGGCTGCGCGCAAGTGTGAATTACGAGGCGCGTTGCCTGCGTAGCGGCTATCTGCTGCTGGAGCTGATAGCCAACCAGGATGTCCAGCGCATGGTGGGGCAATGCTGTCGTCAGCTCGCGGCGATTCCGGTCGGGGAGCTGGAAGAAAAGCTGCTCCAGCTACTGCGCTTGTCGAAAGAGTCATCGGACAGCGTTCCAGGACCAGACGGCATGACGGAAGCATTTGCTCGTGATGCCGTGCCTTCCGACGGCGTGCCTACTCCAGCATTGGATCGTTATACCGTCGATCTCACTGCACAAGCCCGGAGCGGGAAGCTGGACCCGGTTCTCGGCCGGGACGCCGAGGTTCGGCAGATGATGGATATTCTCCTGCGACGCCGGCAGAACAATCCCATTCTCACTGGTGAACCCGGTGTCGGCAAAACGGCGGTGGTGGAAGGTTTGGCGCAGCGCATCGCGCAAGGCGAAGTACCGGACGTCTTGAAGGGCGTCGTATTGCGCACGCTGGATCTGGGGCTGTTGCAGGCAGGGGCAAGCGTGAAGGGCGAATTCGAAAGCCGGTTACGTTCCGTCATCAGCGAGGTCAAGAGCAGTATGGTGCCGATCATCCTGTTCATCGACGAAGCCCACACCATCATTGGCGCCGGCGGGCAGGCTGGGCAGAACGACGCCGCGAACCTGCTCAAGCCGGCATTGGCACGCGGAGAATTGCGTACCATCGCGGCGACTACCTGGGCCGAATACAAGAAGTATTTCGAGAAAGATGCCGCGCTTGCGCGTCGCTTCCAGGTCGTTACGATCGAAGAACCATCGGAAGATGATGCCATCCAGATGTTGCGTGGTGTCGCCGCCACCATGGAGGAACATCACAAGGTTCGTATCCTCGATGAAGCTGTCGTCGAGTCGGTCAGGATTTCCAGTCGTTACTTGATGGGCCGCCAACTGCCCGACAAAGGAATCAGCGTATTGGATACCGCCTGCGCGCGAGTGGCACTGTCCCGCGCCGGCACACCGCCGGCATTGACCGATGTGTTGCGATTGATCGAAAACATCGACCGGGAAATTGCGGTACTGCGCAAGGAGAACGATCCCGGGAAAGCTGAACGTCTTGCCGACCTGCAGGCTCGCCGCGCAGGTCTCGAGACTGATTTGTCGATCTTGCGCGAAGCCTTCGAGGCGCAGCGCGTCTTGGTGGATGAAATATCCAGCCTGCGTCGCCAGCTTCAGGATGTAGACGCGAAACAACTACAAGCAGAAGCAGTTGCCAACGCTGATGCAAATGCCGCTGCAAAAGATGCAGCCGCCTTACATGCCGCGCTGCATGACGCCAAGGCAAGGCTGCAGGCCCAGCACCGCAATCATCTGATGGTGTACGACTGCGTCGATGGCGCGGCCATTGCCGATGTAGTGTCTGCATGGACAGGTATCCCGCTCGGACGCATCATCAGCGATGAATTAAAAACTGTACGCAAGTTGAACGACCTGCTGCGGCAGCGCGTCGTCGGGCAGGACCATGCGCTCGACGCTATTGCACGGCGCATTCAGATCGCGAGGGCGGGTCTGGAAGACCCAGGTAAACCGAAAGGGGTGTTTCTTCTGGCGGGCCCTTCTGGTGTCGGCAAGACGGAAACCGCGCTGGCATTGGCGGAAATTCTGTATGGTGGCGAACGCAACCTGGTCACCATCAACATGTCGGAATACCAGGAGGCGCATAGCGTTGCCGGCCTGAAGGGGGCGCCTCCCGGCTATGTCGGCTTCGGCGAGGGCGGCGTGCTGACCGAGGCCGTGCGACGCAAGCCGTATTCCGTCGTGTTGCTCGATGAAGTGGAGAAAGCACACACCGACGTGCTCGAACTGTTCTTTCAGGTCTTCGACAAGGGGGTGCTGGAAGACTCCGAAGGGCGCGAAGTGGATTTCCGCAATACGATCATTATCCTGACCTCGAACGTTGGCACCGAAGTGATCGGCAGGGCCGTAGAGCATGGCGTGACGATCGATGGCAAGAAGCGCGATCCATTGCCGGCCGATCTCATCGACCTGATGCGTGAAGAATTGCAGCGAGCCTTCAAGCCAGCCTTTATTGGGCGCCTGAATGTCATCCCGTATTATCCGCTCGGCGAGGATGTAATGCGCCGCATCGTCGAACTCAAGCTGTCCAAGGTAAAGCGACGCCTGCATGCAAGCCATGGCGCAATGCTGGAATTCGATGGTGCAACCGTCAAGACAATCGTTTCTCGCTGCACCGAAATCGACAGCGGCGCGCGCGACGCTGACAACATCATTACCAGTACAGTGCTGGGTCCAGTGTCCGAAGAATTGCTCGCGCGCATTGCCGACGACAAGTCGGTTCGCCTGGTGGCGATCAAATCGAAGCGAGACAAGTTAAGCGTGACCGTCGATTGACGAAGATGCGCTTGGCGGCATTACATACGCCGGCAAGCGTATCTGCACAATTTAGTGTTCGCGAGGAACGTCAAGCAATTCCCGCAGTTCGCTAAGCGTCGAATCGTCCTTGATCACCGATTCCAGCCAACGTTCGAGCGGCATTTCCGCCCAGCGCGCGGCGCGTTCGGCTAGCAAGCCGACCGGGCTGTGCGGCTCGCTTTGCCTGAAAAAGGAGGCGACTTCGCGCAGCGCCGCGATCGCTTCGTGGCGGTTCTGAATCCGGCCGCTGAATGCCGCTGGCGCAGGGGTAACGTGGCCGGGAGTTTGCTCAATGCCGGGTGTTTTACTGCCAGCGTTCGTCCGTCCGCTAAGCGGCGATGTGTCGGAGTTACCACCGAGCCGCATGATGATGCGCCGAACGACTTCCTCGGCATCGGCAATGGCCGACCTGACATCTTTCAATCCGTGCGACTCGGAGCCGAACCGCGCGTCGACGTTGCGTTCAACAGTTGCGACGGTAATCGCGGCAGCCTTGATTTCGCGATGCAGCTTTTCATAGAAAGGAAGCCCCGATGCAGAGGCTGCCGAATCAAAAGCATCGGCTGATAATTTGCCGCCTGCAATTGCTTTGCTCTTCGCCTCCGCATCCTTCAGGCCCAGGTTCTCGACGGTGCGTGATTCTTCCCAGTCAAGCCATGAGTAACCTGGATCTCCCGCTGTCAGTCGAATGCCGCGTATCGCTAGCGGCAACTGCTTGTTGAGCCAGCCGATCTTGCCATTACGCTCATCCAGGTCATCCGGATCGAAGGCGGGGAAGCAGAATTCCCAGAAGTC
>DASVLM010000510.1:0-15016 GCA_036384875.1 Noviherbaspirillum sp. | reverse complement strand
CGGAAGTGTTCGTGCATGTTCCCGAAACATGTCTTTCCCGGTTCCTCGCGTTTGGCACACCGATGCGGGCAGCCTTGACATTGCGTTTCAATGTCTTGTTGCGAGACATCGACATGGTGCCGCAGCGTAGCGACATCGCCGCTTTGCAGGAAATCGGGCCGGTGACGGTAAGTACTGCACACGCTGCTTGTGCGAACGCCGAAACACAGCGGAGGCTTGGTTGCCTTGTACATCATCTGTGTGGCTGGCCCGGCGTCGAAAGCGAGCTTTCAGTGGCGCGGGAAAGCCTTGCGGCTGCGTCAGCCGATGCCCGATTCCAGGCTGCGCTCCGCTCCTGTTATGAAAAATATTTCCCGCGCCTGCCGGGCTCCGGCACTCCTCGACTAAGGTGGGCATCCAAGTTTTATGCCTCGAACTACGTGCGATTCATGGGCATAGCCAGGGAGCGGCGCAAGCATCTCGCGCGCGTCGCGGTGTATGCGCATGCGAGAGCAATCATTTTGCTCGTTCCGGGGCGCAATCTCGTCAACGGGGGAATCATGTCGATCATTGCGATCGCCAGGGAGTCCGAAAAGCTGCGATCGCTCCATGGCGCGGACGTGTTCGTCTGCACGTGTCCCGGCGACCCGCCTCTGCTGCGCTACTCCAAGTTTCCCAATGATCGCATCCTGTTCGACTTCAAAGCCGTGCTTGACAAGTTGGGCGCCGACAAGGATGTGCTCGTGCACATTCCTGAGCTTTACACCTCTCAGTTCGTATCCTGTACCGCGTCGCTGCTGGCCGACAGGAAGTTGCGATGGCGCTTCAATGTCATGTTGCAAAACATCGACATGATTCCGCAGCGCAGTGTGATTGCGCAGCTCGAGGAATTCGGGCCCGTGACCGTCACGACCGCGCACGATGCGTACGCGAACATCGGGACGCAAAGGCAACTCGGCTGTCCCCTGCATCACCTGTCGGCCTGGACGAGTCCGATCGAATACGAACGGAGACCGTTTGTCGAAAGGGAAAATATTGTCGTTGTTTCGCCGGATCCGCATGAGCGAAAAGACGGAATTCTTGAGCAATTGATGGGCTGTCTGCCCGAATTCCGTTTTGTCCTGGTATGGAACATGGCCTATATGGATTACAGGGAGCTGATTGCAAAAGCAAAATTCTCGCTGACCTTCGGCGAAGGCTTGGACGCCTATTTTTCCGAGATCATCTTGAGCGGTGGAGTCGGTATTGCAGTCTACAACGACCGATTTTTCACACAGGAATTCTCGGCGCTTCCCTTTGTCTATCCATCCTGGGACGATCTTGCATCGCGTCTCGCGGACGATATTCGGGCGGCAAATGTGCCAGACGAATTTGCCCGACAAAACGAACTTGCGGGCCGTGCCTTAGCCATCAATTCATCGGCGGAGAAATTTCGGAGCAACCTCTGTTCCTACTATCAAAAATATTTTCCGCAGTTGCCCTTTTCCGGACACGTTGATTTGGTGGAAACTGAAAAATCGCGATGATCGCGATGATCGCGAAGGCGGTCAAATACGCTGGGCCGGGTTGCCGAACACCGTGGCATGGTCTGGCACGCTGCGCAAGACTACGCTACCCAGCCCGACCTTGGCCCAGGCGCCTATCTTCTTTCCCGGATAGACCATGCTGCCGGCGCCGAACAGCGCACCTTCACCGACTGTGACACCGCCGTTCAGGCTCACCGAGCCGAGCAGGGTAGCGTAGTCGCCGAGCACGACATCATGCGCGACGCCGGAAGCACAATTGACCAGCACGTGCGCGCCGATCGCGCAATCGCTCGAAATGCGGCAATGCGGGCAGATGATGGTTCCCGCGCCAATCGAGGCTGCCAAACCTACGATGGCCATTTCATGGATGAAGACCTCGGCGTGCCAGCCCATACCGTCGAGCGTGGCCGAAATGCGCTTTTTGGCGCCGGGGTCGGCAATTGCGATCACATAGCGCGGCTTCGGTCCTCTATAGGATTGCGGTGACACGACAGGAATCCCGTGACAGACGGAGGCCGTATCTTCGCTTTCCGCGATGAAAGCGGCGACCCGGTAACGCTCCTGCTGGGCGGGGGAGCCTGTCGCGATCCAACCCAGCAGTTCACGCCCCATGCCGCCCGCGCCGACGATCACGAAAGGGGAATCGAGAGAGAGGTTGGTATTCATGCCGAGATATTGACGCTTCTGCCGCCGTCGACCACCCATTGCTGCCCGGTGATCCAGCGCGCCTTGTCAGAGATGAGGAATTCGACCGCATCGATCACGTCGGCGGGCGTGCCCACCCCGAGCGGATAGTCGCGCGTCAGGCGGGCGGCGGTGTCAGGATCGTCGAACATGGCCTGCGTCATTGGGGTGCGTATCCCTCCAGGGAGAACGGAGTTGACGCGCACTTCCGGTGCTAGTTCGACCGCCAGTGCGCGCATCAGCCCGTCAAGCGCCGCCTTGCTGGCGCAATAGGCTGTGAAGCCCTTGGCACCGAACTGGCTGGCGATGGTTGAAATGAAAACAATGCTGCGCAATTGGCGTTGGTTGACGTTCTTGCGCATCAAGAGGCGCGTGATTTCCATCGCCGAATGGCAATTAACGCGCATCATGGCTTGCGCATCTTGCGTCGGGACGCTACGCAGCGGCAGCACCTTAAGCGTTGCCGCGCAGTGAATGAAGCTTGCGACGCAAGCCCGATGTTGTCCCAGGAAGGCCGGCAGCGCGGCGTCAAGGCTCTCGACATCGGCCAGGTCGGCAGCCCAGACCAGTTGTTCTTCAGGAACGCAGCAGGTCAAGCGGGTTTCCTCCAGGCGTTGGCGGTCGCGGCCATTGAGAATCAAGCGGTACTGCTTCGACAGCACAACGGCCATCTCGCGCCCTATGCCGGAAGAGGCTCCAGTCAATAGCAAATAGGCGGGGCGTTCCTGCGCCACGGGCTCGGACATCGTCATGTTCTCCTCATTGCGCCAGGTAGCCGCCATCGGCTATCAGCACCGAGCCGGTGATCCAGCGCCCCATGTCGCCGGCGAGGAAGGCGACGGCATTGGCGACATCCTCGGGCTGCCCGAAGCCTAGCGGGTGCAGGGCTTCCACTGCGGCTCTTTGCGCCTCATCCCACAGCCGCTCTGTCTTTTCGAACATGGGAGTGCAGACGAAACCCGGCGCCACACAGTTGACGCGCAACTTTCTCGGTGCGAATTCAAGCGCCAGTGAACGTGCCATGCCGTGCAGTGCCGCCTTGCTGGCCGAGTAGGCTACCGCGCCTTGAGAGCCCGCGAGCGCCATGATGCTGGAAATGAAGATAATGCTGCCATGTTCGCCGGCATAGACCTTCTTGCCCGCTATGCCTTTTGCAAGCGCCAGGGCGGCTTCAGTATTGAGCGTAATAATGTCGCGCCAGGTGTCAAGGCTCAGGGTGCGCACCGGCGTGATGCTTTGCGTGCCGGCGCAATGCACTGCGCCATGCAGCAAGCCGCTCCGCGCTACGATTTTGTCGAGTAGGGCGCCGATCTCCGCCGTCTTGCCCAGATCGAAGGCGTGGCCGGCGACAGACCCGGCCGGGTCGATTTCATCGCAGAGCGTCGCCAGCCCCTCGGCATCGCGATCCACCACGCTAAGCTTGGCGCCCAGCTTGTGCAGCAGTACAGTCGTCGCTCTGCCGATGCCCGATGCGGCGCCGGTGACGACAAAGTGGCGCCCGTTCAAGCCGAGTGGATTGAATACGGGGGGGGGCATGCTCATTCCGCTCATGCTGCTTTTTTGCCGATGATGAGGTCGTACAGGCCTTGTATCGTGCTTGCGTCGTTGACTTCCTTGGATGACAGGTTGACGCCGAATTTGGCATCTGCCATCGCAACGACCGACAACACGGCCAGTGAATCCCAACTGGAAAAGCTTTCGAGCGAGTCTTCCGGCGTGACCTTGGTCTCTTCCAGGATTTCCGCCATTTCGCTCAAAAATTCATCATTCATTCTGTGCGCCTCCTTATGGGTAGTCGATCATCTCGCAGAATTCCAGCGGCCCCAATTCCATGAGCATCGAGCTCCACGTCAAGCCGACCCCGAATCCCGCCAGGCAGACCCGCATTGTACTGTCAAGCAGGCGTGTCCCGAGGTTGAAGGTTGTGGCAAGCGGTATCGTCACGCCGCTTGCATTGCCGAAATTTTCCACGATATTGCTCGGCATCTTGTCCTTGGGGATGCCCAATTTGTCCGCCAGCTTGTGCAGCATGAAGCGGTTCGGCTGATGGAACAGGAATGCATCGATTTCGCCGACTGTAGCTCCCGCTGCCTGCATCAGGCAATCTATCATGGGCGGTACTTCGGTCAGGACGAAGTTGAATACCGCCGACCCATCCATGACGAGGTTGTCCTTGGCGCGGAAGTTGCCTTCCGCATCTTCCTCCAGTACCGCAGTGGTGCCGTCAGACGGCAGGCGGAACCCGCCCGCGGGAATCTGCAAAGCGTCGCGCCGCGTCCCATCCATCTTGATGTTGCCGTGGATGGGCATGGCGCCCGGCGCGCGTTCGAGGATGGTAATGGAAGCCGCATCCCCTATCAGGGGATAACTGTTGCGGTCGCGCGCGGAAACCTTGCGGCTGACGACGTCGGCGTTGATCAGCACCACTTTGCGTATCGCCGGCTGGTCCAGCAGCATGAAGCCTTGTATCAGGCCGACCAGGAAGCCGGCGCAACCCTGGTTGATGTCGACGCAAAACATGTCCTGACCCAATCCCAGCCGGCCCTGTATCACGCTGCTGGTCGCAGGCATGAAGTAGTCGGGCGACTGCGTGACCAGGATCAGGGCGTCGATTTCTTCGCGTTTCAGCTTCCCGGTGGCGAACAGGCGCTCCATGCCGAATACCGCCAGGTCTGAAACGCAGACCGGGCCATCGACGACACGGTGCTTGTCGTAGCCCATGACTTCCTTGAGCTTCAAGGAGCGTGCCGGCGAGAAATTGAAGTTCGCCATTTCGTCGAGAAAATGGCGCTCTTCACGCGGCAGTATCGTCAGCAAGCCGCTGATTTTCTTTTCGGAAAATAGTAGCTTCACACTGTGACTCCCATACGCGTGAGTAGCCGGGCAATCGCATCGAGGTTACAGAAATTTTCCGGCACGATGTCGGTGCCGTCGATAGAGATGCCGTAGGCCTTGTCGAGATCGGCCACCAGCGTGATCAGGTCGAACGAGTCGAGCATGCCGTCTTCAAAGAAGTTATTGGATTGGGTGAAATCGAATTCCGGCCGGATTTCGCCCAGGACCTCACGGATTTTATTCATGGTTTTCAATGGGGGTTTTGATCATGATTTCGTCGACCAGCGTATCAGTTTCAAATCCATAATACCGATAAATCGACAGCGATGCGGTATTGTTGGCTTTTACCCACAGAACGATACGTGCGGCGCCGCGGCAGTGCGCCAGGAACTGTCGCATCAGACGGCTGCCTGTGCCCTGGCCGCGCGCTTGCTCATCCACGTGCCAGTAGCGTAGCTGGGCGCTCTTGCCTTTGAGCGCGAAGATCAGGACGCCGCAGGGCGCATTTCCTCGGCGGACCAGTAATACGCGGCCTTGGCGTGCTTCGTACGCGACTTCATCGATAGATGGCAATTGTTCCGCATGGCGGTCCAGCAGACGCTCGAAAAAGGCCACGATGGCGGCGGCATCTTCCGGGCCGGCCTGTTCCACCCCCTCTTCCGGGACAGGTGCAACGGAAGCCGGACCACTCTTCGACATGCGGCATAGTGTGGTGTGCGCGGCGTATCCCGCCATGCGATAGGCGCCTATCCACGGCGCCAGCGCGTCGGGCGTGCCGACCAGGTCGACCGTCAATGCGGTAGGCGGAAGCGGCGCACCTTTCAGCGCCGAAGTCAATGCTGCGGACGAGGCGGCGACGTGGAATACGTGATGGAAATCGCGGTCGCGGCGTAGGAACAGGTCGGCGCCATGACCGCTCAGACAGAAAAGCTGTCCATGTGCCAACCAGGATTCGACCTGCTCCTTACCGGCATATAGGTTGGTCGAATAGCCGCTGTTGTTGCGTTTAATCCTGTGGAAGCTGTGCCGGAACTGCTCCCAATCACTCAGCAGCTGCATTGCCGTTCTCCAGCAGGGACGTCAGTAAGCCATTGCGGTCGATCTTGCCATTGGCATTTTGCGGTAGTTTGCTCGTGGGATGAAACGCAGTGGGCAGCATGTACTTGGGAAAAATCTGTGACAGTGCCTGTCGAATCGCAGCAGCCGTCACCGTCTCCCCGTACGATTCGTAAAACAGGGTGATTTCCTTTTTCGGCTGGTTGTACACGACGCAGGCATTGGCAATACCTGCGATGGCCAGTACTTGGTGTTCGATTTCCGGCAACTCGATGCGGTATCCCATGTGCTTGATCTGGAAATCCTTGCGTCCGATCAGCCGGATATTGCCGTCCTCCCTTTTCTGCACCAGGTCCCCGGTGCGGTAAATCGGCTCTGGATAATGTTTGTTGAGAGGGTTTTGCACGAAGGCCCTGGCCGTTTTTTCAGGGTCGTTCCAGTAGCCTAGTGCAAGCGAACTGCCACGCACGCACAACTCACCTGGCTCGCCGGTGCGGCAGGCTTCGTCCCTGTCGTTGAGAATCAGGATGTCGGTATTGCGGCAGGGACGGCCGATCGGCAAGGGCTCGTTATCGTCCAGCTCGCCTTCGACGACGAAATAGGTGCAATCGACGTGGATCTCGATCGGACCGTACAAATTGACGAACCGCGTGCCGGGCAAGCTGCGCCGCCAGTGGTTGAGCTGCCGGGTCGGGAATACTTCCCCGGCAAAGAAGACGGTATCCAGCCTGGGCAGGGGGAATTTTTCCAGCAGTCCCAGGTTGGCGATGTTCACCATAATCGAGGGCACCCAGAACAGGAAGCTGATGTCTTGCGCGGCAAGGAATTCCATCAGCCGTACCGGAAAGGTCGCTAGTTGGTCGGGAATGATGACCAGAGTCGCACCCCTGGACAGGCATACGAGCAGTTCCAGCGTGTAGATGTCGAAAAAGAATGGCGACAGGCTGCCGATCACGAACTTGCTGTCGAAATCGAAGGTTGTGAATACCCAGTCCATGAAATCGATGGTGCCGCGGTGACTGAGCGCCACCGATTTGGGCGTGCCGGTCGAGCCTGAGGTGTTGATCAGGCACAGCGGATCGGTGTCGATGATCGCTTCCAGGCGCGCCGAAAGCATCGTGTCGTCAAACGCAATGGTTTCGTTCTCAATGTCTTCGATGTAAAACAGCTGTTCTGCCGCGATACCCGCTCCCAGAACTTGCTCGGCCAGGACGCGCGACGTGACGACCGTACGTGGCTTGACATTGTCGAGAATATTCTTCAAGCGCTGAGGCGGCGATTTGACATCGAGATTGGTATAGATATTGCCACTGTAGGCGATACCCATATCTGCAATGACGACCTGGGCGCTCTTGGGCAGGTAGACAGCGATCGGTTGATTCAGCGTATCCGCTTGGGCAATCAAGCCCGTTGCGCACCGTTTGGCCCGCAAGGCGAGCTGGGCAAAGCTGAGGTTTGCGGCCCCGTCGATGACGGCGGTCTTGTCGGGAAAGGATCTCAGCGCTCCTTTTTCGAAATAACTCAGGATGTTGATTTGCATGGTGCTCTTTACATCTTTGCCTTGAGCCGTTCCAGCTCCGCCGTCAGTTCCTTCATGCGCGTCACGCGAGAACGCTTGAAGAAATTGAGGTCGCCGCTGCGATCGATGAGATTGACTGGCCCTTGATTTCCGTGGATGACCTTGCGCGTGCTCGGGTCGCGTGCCGGCTGCAGGATGGTATCGGCCAGGATCCTGTCTGCCCCGCCCAGGTGTCTTCCCGAGCGGTGCCATAGGCAGCTGTTCATGATGACCAAGTCGCCAGGCTTTACTTCTGGAATCAGCAAGGGCCAAGCCGGAAACTTGGAAAGGTCGATTTCTCCGGCGTCGCCGAGGTAGCCGTATTGATGAGTGCCGAGGAAAAATTCCATGCCGCCGTTTTCAGCGCCGCTGACGCTGAGCGGTGTGAAGAACGAGGCCTTGTCCATGAAACCGAAGTGATAGCAGATGTCCTGGTGAAGAAAGACGTCGTCGCGGGAAAATTCATCCTTGATGACGAAACGATGATTGTATAGGCCGACATGTTCGCCGAATATCTGCCGCGCCACGTCGAGCAATTGCGGAGCACGATAGATATCGTGCAGTTCCTCGGGCAGCACTTCTTCGACGTTTACTTTGTTGAAGCCGACTTTTCGCTTTCCCGCCAATTGGTCGGAATAGAACACATTCCACGAGACTTGCCAGCGCGCGACGGTCTCCGCCGGGAACAGATTCCTTAGCACGAACAAGCCGACGCTGCGATAGATCGCCAAGTCGAAAACGGCCGCATCGCAATAGGGGGCTAATTGCGCAATTTCTTCGGGTGTTTTGTCCTGCAACATGGCTTTCCTCTTCCGCGGGGGGGGCAAGTGAATATCTGCCGTAATTATCAGTCATATGCAGCCCAATTTACAAACACCTCTGCAGATCGAGCTCTGCCTTCCCAAGCCGGACACGGAACAGGCTTTGCGCGTGGCCTCATGTCATATAATGCCTTGCCTCATCCTTGGAATCGATAGATGGAAAATCATGGGGAACCCGACCGCCTGAACGAGCAAAAAAGCGTTCCGACCGGCGGCAACTTGAAGCATGCCATGGCGGCAAGCTATGCCGTCCAGATATACAGCGCCTTGATAGGTGTGGTCATGATGCCCGTCTATCTGCGCTATCTAGGTGCGGAGTCGTTCGGCCTGGTTGGTTTTTTTGCCATGTTGCAGACGTGGCTGATGCTGTTCGATCTAGGCTTGACGCCGACCTTGTCCAGGCAAATGGCTTGCTACAAAGCCGGTACTTTGTCGGAGCAAGCTTTGCGCGAGCTGTTGCGTACGCTCGAATGGTTGTTCGGCGCCCTGGCGGCGGTTACCACCCTGGTTGGGATTTCTGTCTCTTCCTGGGTGGCGTTGAAATGGCTGCAGTTGGACCATTTGAAGCCCGACGTGGTTGCGGCCTGCGTTGCCATGATGGCGCTCATGGCCGGCATGAAATGGATGTCGGGCCTGTACCGCAGCGGCTTGGTCGGTCTGGAACAGCAGACTTTGACCAATGGAATCAATGCCATGATGACGACCGGACGGTTCATCGGTGTACTGCCTTGGCTGATGTTCGTTTCAGCCAGCCCGCTCATGTATTTTTCTTATCAGCTTGCCATGTTCGTTATCGAGTTTGCCATATATTGGCATTTCCTTGGTCAGCGCCTTGGGCGCGCGCAAGCCCGCATCCGGCTGTCCACGTCGGCTCTGAAAGAAGTGCTTCCGTTTGCCATGAGCCTTGCACTGACGAATGCCATCTGGATTTTCACCATGAATCTGGACAAGCTGATTCTGTCCCATTTTCTATCGTTGCGCGACTACGGCTATTTCAGCATCGCGATCACGGTGGCAGGCGGGATTCTGGTTTTGATTGCGCCCGTCAGCCAAGTTATTTTGCCGCGTCTGACGATTCTGTTTTCTCAAGGCAGGGAGGAGCAGGAAATAGTCCTGTTCCGCGAAGCGAGTCAGTTCGCCGGCGGCTTGATGGCCGCGGTCAGCGTTAATGTCGCCGCGTTTGCCCAACCCTTGCTGCTGGCCTGGACCGGTGACGCCGACTTGGCCGCCAAGGCTGCGCCGATACTATGCTGGTATGCCGTGGGCAACGGCATAGTCGGCGTACTCACCATGCCGTATCTGATTCAGCACGCGAGCGGCAATCTGCGCCTGCATGTGCTGGGCAACATGATATTCAGCTGCTTGCAGATACCATGCATATTCTATGCCGCGCAATCCTTCGGCGCGGTCGGGACCGGCCTGATATGGGTCGGCGCCAATGTGCTGGCCCTGCTGGCCTGGATGCCGGTCGTGTTCCGGCATTATTTGCAAGGACTGTACTTCGAATGGCTGACCAAGGACGTATTGCTGCTCGCCGCGGCGGCCGGACTTCCTGTGCTTCTGTTCGTCAATTTTTGTACGTTTTCCGCATCGAGGTTATCAATTGCGTTCGAGCTCATGCTGGTCGGAGGTGTTTCGCTCATTCTTGCCTGGATGAGCGGGGGAAGTACGCGCGCTCGCCTTCTCGGCGCAATTCGTGCGGCAAGGTCATGAATAAAAACGTGTTTTTCCATCGCACATTCGTGAAGTTCGGCCTGAAGGCGATGGACCTCTATCTCAGGAATTTTGTGCGCGAAGCTTATATTGCGCACAAGCAGAGGCAATACATGCGCGGTGCCGATGTCGGGCGATGCCGAAGGGCGATTATTTTCCTTGTCCATAGCCGCAATAGCGTGAGCGGCGGCATCATGTCCAACATAGCTCTGGCGAGGGAGACGGAACGCCTGCGTTCATTGCATGGTGCCGATGTATTCGTATGTTCTTATTTGGGCAATCCCCCATTGCTGAAATATACGAAATTTCCGAACGACAGAACCATATTGAACTTCCAAGCCCTCGTGCGGCGATTTGTGCCCGGCACAGAAATTCTCGTACATATTCCGGAGTGGTTTGTGCCGATGTTTGTCGAACGCGAAAAGGGCCTCCTTCACACGCTGGGGCACCGTTGTCGAGTGAATATCCTGTTGCAGAATATTGAAATGGCCCCGACGCGGCAACAGGTGACCGCGCTGGAGAAAATCGGCAAGGTGACTGCGACTACCGCGCATAGGGCGTATTCTGGTAAGCGAACCGAAGAGCGTCTTGGTTGCCCCGTGCATTACCTGACTGCCTGGACCAGCACGTTTCCTTATGAGAAAAGGCCTTTCGCGGCAAGGAAAAACATCATCGTCGTCTCTCCCGATGCCCATTCGGAGAAAACGGAAATTCTTTCGGCGATAAAATCAAGGCTCCCGGAATTCCGGTTTGTGATTGTGAAAGGCTTGAAATATGTCGAATATCGGAGCCTCGTCGCATCGGCAAAATTTTCGTTGACTTTCGGGGAAGGGCTCGATGCCTATTTTAGCGAGATGATTCTAAGCGGGGGAGTCGGAGCAGCCGTCTACAACGATCGTTTTTTTACTCCGGATTTTGCGAGCCTTCCATTCGTGTATTCCGGCTGGGACGAGGCGGTGAGTCGTTTTCCCAAGGATGTAAGAGCAGCCAATAACGCCGAGGAAATGGAGCGAATCAACCGGATCGCCCATCAGGTATTGGATAGATACGCTTCACTGGAACTGCTGCAGAACAATCTCGCCACATACTATTCGACATATTTTCCGGCACACGCAAGCGGCGTTGCCGTATGACGGCCGTTAGCGGGTGTTGCCGAGCAAGCGATCGATCAGATCCAGATATTTTTCGGTCAGATGCGATTCGGAAAACAAATCGAGTGCCCGCCTTCGCCCTGCCGTTCCCATGGAATGGCAAAGCGAAGGCGTGGCGCGCAAGTGACGGCAGGCGGTAGCAAACGCGCTTGCATCATCGGCGTTACAAAGTATCCCGGTTTCTCCATTGAGGACGACTTCGGGAATGGCGGAAGCATTGGTCGAGATCACCGGCTTGCCGCACGCCATTGCTTCCAGTACGGTGTAACCGAAGCCCTCCCATCGCGAGGGGAACAGCAGGGCATCGCATCGTTGGTACTCCTCAACCAGGCCCTTCTCTCCCACTCTGCCGAGAAAAGTCATATTCGGAGGGTAACCGGCCACATCGCTCTCTCTGAAGTTTGCAACGATACGCAAATCGAAGTCACTGCCAAGTTCTCGCATGATGACCGGCAGCAGGTCGGCACCCTTGCGGTAGGACAGATTGCCGACGAATAGAAGCTGAAATGAGTCGCGCTTGCCCGGCGCGGTGTCATCTGGCTGGAACTTGTCCAGGTCGATCCAGTTATAGATGATCTGCAGCTTCCGCGCATACGGCGTATTTTCCAGGCTGCGGGCGGTAAACGCGCTGGGCGCAGTGATGAAGTCCGCAGCACGGAATGACCAATCCTGGTAGCGCCGGATCAGGGTGCGGTGATAGAGGCTTCGCAGAGTGCCGAATTGCGGATCGCCGGATGTGTATTCGGGATGGTGCGAGGTGACCACCAACGGGATGCCCTCGCGTTTGAAGGCAAATCCATTCCAGCTGTTGGTGAAGACGATATCGGTGCCGGCCGGCGCGGGTATGTTGCGCAGCAGGATGGGCGCGAACTCGTAGCGTGTTGAAAACCATTCGATATGCGCCGACAAGCCTCTCGATTCCAGGGCTTGCGCGAGGCGGATGGTGAAGAGGTCCGTGCCGCTGCCGGCGCGGATTGTCGGCAGCCATACTTGAACTTTGCCGTCCTTCATGGGTTTTTCCGGATATCGAGCGGGCGCCATGCGAGAAAGAACGCCCTTAAGGGAGTGAGCTTGCGATAGTGGATGCTGCGCCGTACCGCGCGGGCTAGCAATGCCGTGGCCTTGACTCCGAAAAGCAGCGGCAGTTCGAGCGGGGAGCGCCAAGTCTTTCCGGCTAGGAGGACGTGGGCGCGTGCCACCTGATATTCGTAAAACAGGCTGCAGTCAGGCCACGTGCCCTGGCCCGTATGCCGCACGACCGCGTCGGGTTCGACTACCGCGCGCTTCTTTTCGCGCAGCAGTCTCCAGCCGAGCAGGGTATCCTCCCCGTACATGAAGAAATCCTCGTCAAACAGTTTTCCCGAAGGCGCCAGACTGCGTCGAAAAAGGATGCAGCAACCGCTGAGGTAGGCGTACGAACCAGGCAGCGGGCGGGCAGTCAGCAAGCCGAAGAAGCGCTGATACCAGAGCTGCGGCTGCGCTTTGCCTTGATCATCGATAATCGCCGGTGCGACGAGGTCGGCGTCTCCAGAATGGAGCGCCGCCGCCATGTATTTCAGGGCACCCGGAGCCATCGTCGCATCGTTGTTAAGCAGCAGGAAGACGTCACAATGCTGTGCGGCGGGATGCGCGATGGCGAAGTTGACGCCACAGGCAAAGCCGAGGTTCGTATGCGGTTTCAATACTTGCAGGCTATAGTCGGTCGGCGCGGCGCCGAGATGTTCGAGCGCCTTTGCCAGTGCGGCGCTGGCATTTTTATCGTTTGAGTTGTCTACCAGCAGGACGGTGTCCAGTCCCTGGCCGGATAGCGATTGCAGGCAGGCTTCGGTTTTCGATGCGCCTCGATAGTCCAGGACGATTGCGCAGAGCTTGGCCATGTTCAGGCGTCGCTATCCTTGTAGTTCAACGAAGTGATCTGCTCCGAAATCAGTCCCATCAGAAACACCACGACCGAAGTGATGAAGAGCAGGGTCGACATATTGGTGAAGCGGTGCATAGCGAGCCAAGTGTAAAGATAGTGCCCGATGCCCAGAGTAAAGAAGCCAAGGCTGATAGGCATGAACAGCTTGAGCGGCGAGTAGAGCGTTCCGATCTTGAAAATGATCAGCAGGAAACGCATGCCGTCGCGCACGATCTTGACGTGGCTCTTGCCGATGCGCTTGGGCGCTTCGATTGGCACATAGGCGATGCCGTACCCCGCGCGGAAAAAGCTCATGGTAATCGTGGTCGGATAGGAAAAACCGTTCGGCAGCAGATAGCTGAACTTGCGGAACTTGTCGGCCCAGACACAGCGGAAGCCCGAGGTGAGATCGGACACTTTCTGGTCGACCATCCAGCTTGCCAGCCAATTATAGAAGCCGTTCGCCGTGGCGCGGTGGAAGCCGGCTTGGGATTTGCGCGAGCGCGCTCCGACGACCATTTGATAGCCTTGCGTGAATTTTTCGAGGAGCCGCGGAATATCCTCTGGCTTGTGCTGCCCGTCGGCGTCCATGAACACTAGTATCTCGCCGGTGGCATTGCGCGCCCCGGTCTTGACTGCGGCACCGTTGCCCATGCTGTATGGGTGGGAAACCACTTTTATCCCGCCTTCCCGGCATAGCGCGACCGTGTCGTCAGTCGAACCGTCGTCGACAACGATGATTTCCGAATCGCCGAGAATACTCTTCAATTCCGGCAGGAGCGTTCGCAATCCGGCCGCTTCGTTCTTCGCGGGAAGTATGACTGAAATTTTTTCCATCTTTTTATTCCATTCTCGTACTGTTTCACGCCGTACCGTGTTTTCCGAGATTTTCAAGGTCGTCCTTACTTTTTCCGCAATTCCTGTTCGACTTGCGCAACTCGCGCGCTATAAGCATTCCAATGATCGAGTTGCCTGATTTCTGCCAGTTCCTCCTCGGCCTCTTGCGGTTTCTGCATCGCGACAAGGTATTGCGCCAGAGTCAGACGGTATTCGATTTCCTGCGGCTGACTCTGCACCATCTGGCGCATGACTTCGAGCGCCTGCGGGTAGTCTTGTGCCAAGTCGACGAGATAGTATGACAGGCTGGACAATATCAGCGCCCGTCTCGGCCCGTTGGCCGATCGGTTTCGCAGCGACGCATTGATCAAATCGAGCAGGGTCTGGTTATCCAGGGTGCATTTCTTGCTGATCTTGCATTGCACTAGCTGCATCAAGGTGTTGCCCGTGGCCGGTTCCAAGGCGGAAAATTCGAGGCGATGTTTCAATTCCGCAATCCACTTCGAGTCGATTTCCCTGCCCGTGCTGGAATTGACGAGGAGTAGGGCGAAAAGACCGACGGTATAGTCGGGATCGACTTCCGCGCTTTTCTCGTAATATTGCCTAGCCCTCTGATAATACGCTTCCTTGACGGTCGCATCTTCAACCTTGATCGAGATATAGTTGTTACCCATTTCGCCGTTGTCGCGGGCGGAACCGGGATGGTTGGTGACTTCATATTGGGCCAGCTCAAACGGGTTTCCCCAATACGTGGCACGCGACCACGTCCCGTATGTCAGCAAGGGAATCAGCAGCACACCTGCCAGGCGCCTCATGGGGAGGGTGTCGGCATATTGAAACGGATAAAGCAGGTAATAAAAGGCAGCCAGCAATATGCCATACATGGGCAGATAGTTGCGATGCTCGTGCGCCAACTCCAGGGGGAAAATACTCGACTCGAGCAAGTGGCCGGCGAG
>DASVLM010000509.1:0-3826 GCA_036384875.1 Noviherbaspirillum sp. | reverse complement strand
GGGTACCGTCGCGCCGGCTTCGGTATTGGCGGTGCCTTCCACCAGCCCGACCGGGTCGATCAGGAAGGTGCGGATGATCGACGGATACAGGCTCTTGTAATCGAGCACCAGCACCGAATCGTACAGGCCGGAGCGCGAATCCATCACGAAGCCGCCGGGACTGTTTTCACCAATGACATCGCCGAGGTTGGGTGCGACATAGCCCTGGCGATGCATCAGCGGCATGTAAAGATGCTCGAAGGCCGCGACCGAGCCGCCACTGCGATCCGCTGGCAGTCCGGTGACGCTGGCGCGCTCCAGCAGGAAGCGCATCAACTCGGTCTTCTCGAAAATGCGCGTGACCAGCTCGCAGTCCTTCAGGTTGTAGCGCGCGAGGGCAGGCTTGTCTTCCGCAAAGCGTCGATCGATTTCCGCCATCCGGTCGTAGGGATTGTCGATCGACTTGCCTTCGCCCAGCAGCGTCTGCGCCACATGTTCGAGACTGAACGACGGAAAATTCCACGTAGCCGAACGCAGCGCTTCGATGCCGTCGATGATCAGGCGCCCGGCTGCAGCTGCAAAGAAATGCTGGTGCCGGCTGTGTTCACGCCATTCCATGGCGCTGCCGTCGCGACCGAAGCGCAAGGGCACGCCAAGACGTTCGGCATGCCGCTGCAGTACCCGCAAGTCGAACTGCACCAGGTTCCAGCCGATGATGGCGTCGGGATCGTGCTGCTCCAGCCACTGGTTCAATCGTTCAAGCATCTGCGCAGGATTGGCGCAGTATTCCAGGTCGAAATCGAGTACCTCATTGCTGCCGTTCGCCGGACCGAGCATATACACCTGGCGCTGGCCGCAGCCTTCCAGCGCAATCGAATACAAATCGCCATGCGCGCTGGTTTCGATGTCCAGCGACACCGGGCGCAGGCGAGGGCGGTAACCGGGAGCGGGTTTCAAATGGCCTTCGAGCAGCATGTTTTCGCTACGCGGATCGGGCCGGCCATCAAACCATGCGGGCGCGGTGATGAAGCGCTCCATCAGGTAGCGTTCAGGCGGACGCACGTCGGCTTCATAGACATCGATGCCGTTGTCTCGCAAGCGCTTTTCCAGTTTCAGCAAATGGCGATATTGCCGGCAATACAAGCCCAGTACCGCACGCCGATGGAAATCGGCGAGGGTGAGAGGGCGCAACTCGACTCCGCCTTCGCCACGCAATACGGCTTCCGCCTGTTCGCGCTGTTCCACCGGGATGAATGCCACGGATGGCTGCGGCGCAAGACGGATGAGGCGAGCGCCGTCATCGGTCGCCAGCCAGAAGTCGACTTCCGTGCCGGCGGCCGTATCGCGCCAGTGGCGGGTCAGGAGAAAACCTTGGTTTGCTTGGGACAACTTGCCGCTGCAGGTGTTTGGGGGAAGGTGAGTAGTGTACCTGCGGGATCGGATTTATCGCATCGCGTCACGCTCGTACCAGTGCCGTGAGCGGTTGACAATACCGACCACCAGCAGCATTACCGGCACTTCAATCAACACGCCAACAACCGTCGCCAGTGCCGCGCCCGACTGGAAGCCGAACAGGCTGATCGCTGTTGCCACGGCCAGTTCGAAGAAATTCGATGCGCCGATCAGGCTCGACGGACCGGCCACGCAATGCGCCACCCCCAGCCTGCGGTTGAGCAGATACGCCAGTCCCGAGTTGAAGAACACCTGGATCAGGATCGGTACTGCCAGCAAGGCGATCACAACCGGCTGCCGAACAATCGCATCGCCCTGGAAGGCGAACAGCAGGACGAGTGTCAGCAGCAGTGCGGAAATCGAATATGGCCCGAAGGTCGACACTGCACGCTCAAGATTGGCCGTGCCTTTGGTCAATAGCGATTTGCGGATCAGTTGCGCCAGAACGACCGGAATAACAATGTATAAACCGACCGATGCGATCAAGGTATCCCACGGAACCGTGATGGAAGACAGGCCCAGCAGCAAGGCAACCAGCGGTGCAAAGGCGACGATCATGATCGAATCGTTCAATGCCACTTGCGACAGCGTGAAATACGGATCGCCCTTGCTGAGCTGGCTCCAGACAAACACCATCGCGGTGCACGGCGCGGCAGCCAGCAGAATCAGTCCGGCAATATAACTGTCGATCTGATCGGCCGGCAGCCATGCGGCAAACAGGTGCCGGATAAACAGCCAGCCGAGGAGCGCCATCGAGAACGGCTTCACCAGCCAGTTCACGACCAGCGTCACGCCGATGCCGCGCCATTGGCCTTTGACCTGGGAGAGCGCGCCGAAGTCGATCTTGATCAGCATGGGAATGATCATCACCCAGATCAGGATGCCGACCGGAATATTCACCTGCGCTACTTCCAGCCTGGCTATTGCCTGAAATACGCCAGGGAAGAAGCGCCCGAGAGCGATGCCCGCGATGATGCATAGCGCGACCCAGACAGTCAGATAGCGTTCGAAAAAGCCGATGGCCGGCTTCGAGCTGGCGGCCATTGCAGTGGTGTGGGAAGTTGTCATTGCCGGGTACGGTATTCGGATTGATCGGATTGGC
Organism: Noviherbaspirillum sp.; assembly: GCA_036384875.1. Classification (GTDB taxonomy): domain Bacteria; phylum Pseudomonadota; class Gammaproteobacteria; order Burkholderiales; family Burkholderiaceae_D; genus Noviherbaspirillum. The sequence continues at coordinate 1,293 of DASVLM010000509.1, read as the reverse complement.
GCGAGGTGCGATCAGTCGTTCGCCACGGGCGTGTCGCCGATCTTCTTGATCTCCTGCTGGATGGCATGCTTTTCCAACTGATGCAGCGGCAGGCCGACGAAGGAATTCATCCGAACCATGATCTGCCTGAAGATTTTTTCAAAGGCTGCGCGCTTTTGTTCATCCGTGCCTTCCACCGCCGCCGGATCTTCAAAGCCCCAGTGCGCGGTTGCAGGGTGACCGGGCCAGACCGGGCACACTTCGCCGGCCGCGTTGTCGCACACCGTAATGATGAAGTCCATGTGCGGCGCATCGGGTGCCGCAAATTCGTCCCAGCTCTTGCTGCGCAAATGATCGAGGGAGTAACCTGTCTTCTCGACCTGCTCAATGGCAAACGGGTTGACCTTGCCGCCGGGCTTGCTGCCGGCAGAAAAGCCGCGGAAACGGCCTTTGCCCATGGTGGTCACCAATGCTTCAGCCATGATGCTGCGCGCGGAATTGCCGGTGCATAGAAACAGAACGTTATAAGTTTCATCGGTCATGACTGGTCTTTTTGATGATGGGTGAGGGATTTGTTGCGAGTCGCCCAAGCCGGTCAACTCCGACCGGTTCCTGTGCTTGCAGCGGCACGACGGCCCAGCGTCGGGCATATTGGGTAGCAACCTTTTCGATCTGCGGCAGTTCGGTCGCGGCGCGCTGACGCAGCAATGTGGACGTCGGGTGCGCGAACGCCAGGCTGTTATTAATGATCCATGCCCACGGTTCGATACCCGCACGTCGCAAGTCGTCCTGCAAGTTGGCGGCTTCCAGTACAGGCGTGGTTTCGGCCAGTGTGGCAATCAGGACCTTCGTCTGTTTCTCGTCCTGCAGTTGCATCATCGGTGTGATGAAATGCATGCCCGTGCTGCCGAGTTGCCGAGCAATTTCCCGGTGATACGCGCCGGTCGCATCGAGCAGCAGCAAGGTGTGGCCGGTCGGTGCTGTATCCATGACGACGAACTTCTTGCCCGCTTCGCGAATGATGCGCGAAAACGCCTGAAACACGGCGATCTCTTCAGTGCAGGGAGAGCGCAGGTCTTCTTCAAGCAATGCACGTCCATGCTCATCCAGATCCTTGCCCTTGGTGACCAGCACGTGTTGCCGATAGCGCTCGGTTTCGGCATGCGGGTCGATTCGGCTGAGCGTCAAATGCTCAAGCGATCCGCTCAAGGTATCTGCGAGGTGCGCGGCCGGATCGGAGGTTGTCAAATGAACCGGAAGGCCGCGATGGGCAAGTTCTACGGCAATTGCGGCGGCCAACGTCGTCTTTCCGAC
>DASVLM010000508.1:0-8652 GCA_036384875.1 Noviherbaspirillum sp. | reverse complement strand
TGGTCGGAATAATCCTTCTCGCCGCATACACGATAGCTGCCGTCGGCATTGATTTTCATTGTTCCCGTCTGCGCATTCGGCGCTGTGCCTGCGGGCGCAGCAAAGCCGTTGCCGTTGGCGAAATAGCCGACGACGTTATAAGTATTTCCAAAGGCGCTCTTATCGAAAGTCTGGACCGGGAATGCGATGCCCATGTCTGCGGCGGTGGTTGCCTTGTAAATCGCGAGGCCGGATTTTGCGAAATTCACGGTCACGTCGCCGCCGGTGAATTCACAGGGATTGGTGCTCGATGCAGCAAATGCCGTCGGCTTCGTATCGCCCGGCAAAACAATGGCTTTTGCGGCGAAATCGACGTTATAGGACGACACCGTGCCGGTATAGGAAATCACGGTGTATTGTCCGGACTTGGCTACCGGGCATCCTGCCGGAGCGGTGGCAAGTATCGACGAGACGTCGGCGATCGGAGCGGCAATGGTTTTTTGGATCGAGGCCAGTACGCTGCTTTGCGCATCGCCGCTGGCCAGCGGCGCGCTGATCACATCCGTATTGGCCAATGCGGTGACGTTGACGTTGTTGGCGGCCAGGAACGAGAGCACGACGGACTGTGCATTCTTTACCGCATCGCTGGTCAGCGTGCCGGCAGCCGATGCAGCATCGAAGCTGGTAAATGCCGTTGCAGGCACTTGTTTCTGCAGGTTTGCCACCGTCAGCTCGGTCAGCGGCGTGATGTTCGATGTTGCGCTCGTGCCCGTGCCGATGGCAATCGAATGAAGCTTGGTATTATCCGCCGGGTTCGTCAGTTCCAGTGCACACGGAAGGCTTGCGCCGGTGATCGCTACGCTGTAGGTGCCATCGGTTTTGGTGGTCGCCGTAGCGGTGCCGGCTTGGCATTTGACGCTTATCGGCGCCGCGGCAATCGCTGCACCGTTCATTGCGGTGCCGCTCAGGGCAAGGCTGGCAGGCGAATTGCCTGAGGAAGATGAACCTCCGCAACCTGCAATAGCGCCAGCGATCGTGCTGGCGACAAGTACTTTTTTCAACATTGTAGTTCTCCCTTGTAAAACACGTTGACCCCTGGCTACTTGTAAGGGCTTCGCTTCTTCGGTGTCGGGTGGCCGGAGACGTTGTTCATCCAGCTTTCCGTGCTGCTCGATCCAGAGCTGCCACTTCCCTCTGGATTGCCGCGAAGCATATCTGCGCGCGCTAATCTGCACTTCACATGAACATGTGAGCCGCGTCGGGGCGCAAAACGCTCGCTAATGTCAAAACGCGTGCTTTCAAGTCGGATATGCAAGAGCGGGGAGTGCAGTTGTGTCCGCATCAATCGGTGCAGATGAAAATCGTTTCCGGTGATAAACTTTGTCGACGCACATTCGACAGGTATCCGGGTATGTAAGGTGTCCGCACCGGACTGAACCTGTGGACGAATCAAGCTGAATACAACGACAACCCCCATGGTTTCCAAACAAGCTACTGGCGAAGATCAGGCAGACGCGCTGCTGAAATCCATCCGGATCCCGCCGCGTCCCGGGCTGCTCGCGGATTTGCAGCAGGAACTCGGCCGCAGCGAGCCCGATCCTGCAAAGATCGGCAAGATCCTCGCCGGCGACGTCGGCATGTCCGGTGCGCTGCTCAAGCTGGCGAATTCGCCGTTCTACGGCCCGCGGCGCAAGATCAGTTCGGTCGCGCAGGGCATCTCCTTCCTCGGCATCAACCAGTGCGCGGCGCTGGCGACCGGCGTGCTGGCGCGCCAGGCAGTCGGCAATGAAGGCGGTGCCACGCTCGAACGTTTCTGGGACATGTCCATGCGGCGCGCGAAGGCGGTTGCCTTCCTGGCCGGCAGGACGAGGGCATGCCGGCCCGATATCGCGCATACCTTCGGCTTGTTTTGCGATATCGGCGTGCCGTTGCTGACCAGCCGCTTCCCGGACTACGCCGAGACGTATCTGCAGGCCTGCAACGACGATGCCAACGCTTTCACCGCCGTGGAAGAACAGCGGCACAGTACGAATCATGCGGCAATTGGTTGCCTGCTGGCGCGCAACTGGGGTTTGACGGAAGAAGTATCACTCGCCATCTTGCTGCATCACGATTACAGCGTACTGGACGACCCGGGCACCGACGATGCGGTGCGTTCGCTGGTCGCGCTCTTCCTGCTGGCGGAAAATGCGATTCAGAAGCTCTACAGCCATGTCCATTTCACCGGCTGGGAGCAGAGCGGCCCAGCCGCCTGCCGCCATCTTGGCCTCACGACAGACGAGGCTGTCGACCTGCTTGAAGAAGTCTACGAGCTGTTCGACGACGAGGTGTAAGCAACGCCGCTGTCACTCCGCCAGCTGGCGCCAGACAGCCAGTTTCTGCTCGAACGACAACTGGGCATTGGCCGGCGATGAAGATGGCAGGACCAGCGTCTGGAATCCGGCCTCCCGGAACTGCGGCTCGAACTTGCCTGATGTCTTGCCATTGAAGCAAATGCGAAACAGCGACGGGCATTGCTGTTTCAGCATCGCGAAGTCGTTGGGCTGCGCGCGGCGGATCGCCGTATCAAGGCTTCCCTTGCGTTCGCAAGCATCGATCACATCCCACAAGCCAACCTGGCGAACCAGCAGCGCGCGCAGCCTTTCTTCATAGGGAAGCGCAGCGAGATCGGCTTCGAGCACGGCCGACAGTAAACGCCAGAACTGGTTGCGTGGATGCGCATAGTACTGCTGCGCGGCCAGCGACGCTTCACCGGGGAAACTGCCGAGTATCAGGATGCGGGTATGGCGATCCAGCACCGGTTCCAGGCCGGCGAGCAAGGGGAGGGCGGGCATGCGCCGATTCTACCGGAGTGCGCCACAGCCCGCGGCTTGTGTCATAGTGATGGTGCTACCGCGGGAAACACTGCGGAGCGCAAGGAGACATGCATGAATAACAACGAGGCGAAGATCGCCCAAGGATAGCCGCGCCACGACGCGCGCATGCCTGTCTCTCCGGTGCCCTCATCGACAAGGAGAACGACATGGATCAGGTTTCACATCGGCAGGTGCACACCCTGCTCGCAAAATACGCCGAAAGCCATCGCAATCACGCCAACGAAGTCATCCACTTCATCTGCATCCCCGCCATCGTGTTTTCCTTCCTCGGCATGATCTGGGCGGTGCATCCGTTCGCCGCGCTTGCCGTCACGGTCGCCAGTCTCGCTTACTACTTCCTGCTGTCGGTGCCGTTTGCGCTCGGCATGATGCTGCTGTCCGGCGCGATGTTGTGGGTGCTGTCGCTGCTGCCGCAGGGGCAGGTGCTGTGGTTTTCCGTCGCGGTGTTCGTGGTGGCGTGGATCGGGCAGTTCATCGGCCACAAGATCGAGGGCAGGAAGCCGTCCTTCTTCGACGATCTGCGCTTCCTGCTGATCGGGCCGCTGTTCGTACTCGGCTTCCTGTATCGCCGTCTGCATATCGCGTATTGAGGTGCGGCGATGAAAATCGTGATCTTCGGCGCCGGTTCCATCGGCGTCTATCTCGGCGGCGCGCTGCTGGCCGGCGGTGCCGACGTGCTGATGATCGGCCGTGCCCGCATGGCGGAGCGCATCCTGCATCATGGCGCGCACCTGACCGACCTCCAGGGCCGCGAGGTGCGGCTGTCCGGCAGGCAAGTGCCATTCACCGAAGACCCCGGCGAACTGGGGCAGGCCGACCTCATCCTCGTGACCGTCAAGAGCGCCGATACCGAGACGGCGGCCAATGCCATCTACGCCTACGCCAATCCTTCAGCGCTCGTGGTGAGCTTCCAGAACGGCGTGGGCAATGCCGACATGCTGCGCTCGCGCCTGACCGGCTGGAAGGTGCTGGGCGGGATGGTGCCGTTCAACGTCGTGCAGATGGACGGCAATCGCTTCCATCGCGGCACCGAGGGTGAACTGATGGTGGAGCAGTCGCCCGCCATCGCACCGTGGAAAGCTGCTTTCGCGGCGGCCGGCTTGCCGCTCGTCGAACGGGCAGATTTCGTCGAGGTGCAATGGGGCAAGCTGCTGCTCAACCTGAACAACCCGGTGAATGCGCTGTCCGGGATTCCATTGAAGAAACAGTTGTCGCTGCGTGCCTACCGGCGCTGCCTTGCGCTGCTGATCGAAGAGGGCATCGCCACGCTGAAGGTTGCCGGCATCCATCCGGCCAAGGTGGCGAAGATGTCGGCGCGCTGGTTGCCGCTGGTGCTGCGTCTGCCGGACTGGTTGTTCAAGCGAATGGCCGGCGCCATGCTGCGCATCGATCCGCAGGCGCGCTCGTCGATGTGGGAAGACCTGCAATCCGGCCGCCGTACCGAGGTCGATTACCTCAACGGCGCCATCGTCTCGCTGGCGGCATCGCTCGGCCGCACCGCGCCTGCCAACCAGCGCATCATGGAGCTGGTGCATGCCGCGCATCGCGGACGCAAGACCAGTTACGAGGGAGACGACCTGTATCGCTTGCTGACTTCGCCCGCACCGGCGAATGCCGCGATGCGGACATCGGGCTGACGCCGCACTCGCTTCAGCCCTTCACTGAATTCCACGCGGCTTCCGCAAAAATGTCGCGGTAAGCCTTGATGTCGCTCTTCACGCGGCCGGACAGCCACAGCCTCGCATAGTCGTGCGACGCGCCCGTGATGAGCGAGCTGTAGCATTCCTTCGGCAAGCGCTTCAGCGTGCCGGCTTCGATATGCGGCTCGAACCAGCGCAATACCTCCTGCAGCTGCGTCTTCGAGTGCGCCGCCAGTTCGCCGCCCATGTCGCTCTTCGCCAGTGCGCTGCGGCTGTAGAGGACGAAACGCGCCTGCACCGGATGGGCTGATACCCAGTCGACATACGCGTGGACGATGGCTTTCACGCCTTCTTCCGCATTGCGCGCCGCCGACAACAGTTGCCGCTGGTATTCGTTGTGCCCGGCAAGCGCATCGGTGAACAGCGCCGCGGCAATCGCTTCCTTGCTGCCGAAGTGGTGGTACATGCTGCCCACGCTCGACCCTGAGCGTTCGCGGATCATGTCTATGGTGGTCGCCTCGATGCCGTTCTCGGTGAAGCATTCCAGCGCTGCGTCGAGGATTTCCTGTTTCCGGGTTTTCTTTGCTTGCGTCATGGCCTTCCAGTCGTTTGACTAGAATTATATTCTAGAATAATATTCTAGCGCGGCTGGCGGAATCATCCATGCAGGCCGCGCGAAGGAAACGAACATAACACGCTTGCCTCGCGCCAAGTCGCGCCGGGCCGGCCATCCAGGAGAATCCGATGAACCAGGCACTTGGCATGTACCAGAAACTCGGCAACGAAGCCTTCACGAAGGCAGTGTGCGAGTTCGCGCCTTACTTTTCGACCATCGAACCAGTCTTCACCGAACTGCGTCCCGGCTATGCGGAAGTGAAATTCGCCAATCGTCGCCCTGTCCACAACCACATGGGCACCGTGCATGCAATCGCGCTGTGCAATGCGGCCGAACTCGCCGCCGGCACGATGACCACCGTCTCGATTCCCGACGGCCGCCAGTGGATTCCAGTCGGCATGCAAGTGCAGTACCTGGCCAAGGCGAAGACCGACATGCGTGTCGTGGCTAACGGCGAAGCTGTGGCGTGGGACAGCGTCGGCAACGTCGAGGTGCCGGTCGATGCGTTCGATACCGAGGGCAAGCCGGTCTTCTCCGCGCGCATCACGATGAACCTGAGGTAGGCGCGGAGGTTGACATGGAGCGCATCACTATCGCCGCGCCCGACGGATTCGATCTGGAGGCGCATCGTTTCGCGCCGGCCGGAACACCCAAGGCTGTCGTCGTGCTGCGTTGTGCGATGGGCGTGAAGCAGAATTTCTATTTTCCCTTCGCCCATTTCCTTGCGCAGCAGGGATTCGCCGCGCTGACCTTTGACTATCGCGGTTCGGGCGATTCGGTACCGCAGCGATTCAAACGCTCGCTGCGCGGTTTCAAGGCCGACCTGTTCGATTGGGCCGAGCGCGAGCAGCACGCATGAGTGGATCGGCAGTTTGAGTTGAAATGCAGCTGGAAGGGCAACCCGGTTCACCGGATTGCCCGCGCAAAATTTCAACTGCTGGAAGAGAGCGCCGACAGGAAGGCCTTGCGGATCTGGCGTCCGCACTTCACCGATACGCCATAGGCGTCCGGCTGCGTGTCATGCCGCGAGACGATGCCGTAATACTTCATGTCCGGCGTGATCCACGGATAGAAGCCCCATTTGCCCGGGCTGGAATAGGCATCGACCGTGCCGTTGCCGTATTGCGATTCCACCCAGTGATTGTAGGAGTAGCGCCACGGTTCGCCGAGTGCGGCGATCGGGGAATAGGCCACTTCGCCGGGGCAGGCGCTCCACAATGCACAGACTGAATCCTTGCCGAGGTTGGCGCTGATGACGAGCTGCCCGTTCATCACCTTGCGCAGGAATTGCGCATAGTCGGTCGCACTGGCCATCACGCCTCCCGCCATCACCGGATCGAGCGGCGCCATCGCGACGCTGGACGGCAGGCCGAGCACCGACTGGTATTCCTGGGCGACCTGCTTCGCGGTGAAGTTGCCCATGCCGAGATCGACCGCAGCCAGCTTCTGGTCATGTCCGCCGTCGTAGTCAAACTTTCCTACGGTATTCGGATCGGGCTGGCTGGTGTTGCCGTTCATGCCGGCGGTGAAGCAATTGCTGACCGTTCCCGAACCGGCGCAGGCGGTCTCATCGAAGCCGGTGTAGCCCGACATGAAACGCATGCCTGCATAGAGCGAGGGATCGTTGCGCACGGCGTCGATGCCTTTCTTTTCCAGCACGTAGGCGCCGAAGATGAACTTGGATGCGGACGCCACGTTGAAGTACGACGAAGCAGTCACGCTGCCACCACCTTGCGAATTGGAAACGATCGGGCGATCGCTGTTGGCCGTGCCGATTTCCCAGTAGAAGTCGCCCATCACGGAGGGATCGCAGAGCGGGTCGGTAGCAGCGGCACTCTTTGCGGCAGCAATTGCCTGCAGGATGCCGGACGGATAGCCGGGCGTTGTGACCGCGGCGGTCGAAACAGTGGTAGAAGCAACTGGTGCAGCAGCGGGTGCGGGTGCAGTCGCGGCTGTTGCCGCCGGCGTCGGGATGGCCGCAGCTGCTTGCGGCGCCGATTGCATCGACTGGCTCGCCACGCTGCCGGTATCGGTGCTTCCGCCGCCGCACGCGCTCAGTACCGCCGCGGCTGCCACGCCGCTTCCCATCCAGGCCAGCAAAGACAAGGTTCGCATCGTTGTTCCTTTCGCAGTTGATCGGGTTGATGTCGGATGCGAGCCACTGTACCGATGAATTCTGTAATTTTTGTGGAAAGCGGCGAGATGGCAGGCTGACATGGCACAATTCCCCGCAAGCCATTGATTCCACTCCCGCCATGAACGCGCCGCATCAAGTGCTGCTGGTCGAAGACGATCCCATCATTGCCCGTACGCTCTCCATGAGCCTGCGTTACGAAGGTTTTGAACTCACGGTTGCGCCGACTGCTGCCGAAGCCACACGCCTGCTCGCGGACAGGCGCTTCGATCTGGCGATGTTCGACGTCGGCCTGCCCGACGGCAACGGCATCGATCTTTGCCGCGAGTTGCGTCAACGCGATGCTGCCGTTCCCATCCTGATGCTGTCGGCGCGCACCGATGAGCCGACCGCCGTGGCCGGCATCGACAGCGGCGCAGACGATTACATCCGCAAGCCCTACGGCCTGCAGGAATTGACGGCACGCATGCGCCGGTTGCTGGCGCGGCAGCGCAGCGGTCGCGACATTGCGTCCTTCGGCGGCATCAGCATCGATGCGCAAAAACGCAGCGTCGCCGTCGGCGAGACTCCGGTACAGCTCGGACGCAAGGAATTCGACATTCTCCTGCTGCTGGTACGCGCTGCAGGCGATGCGGTAACGCGCGAGCAGATCCTCGACCGCGTCGATGACGGCAGCACGATCTACGACAGGACCATCGATTCGCACCTGTCGCACTTGCGCCGCAAACTCAAGGACGCCGGCGCGACCCTGCGCATCGCCGCCATCTACGGCGTCGGCTACCGGCTGGAGGCGGCCTGATGAGCCGCACGCTGTGGCTGCGCTTCTTCGGCATCAGCGTGGTGTTCGCGCTGATGCTGAGCGCGCTCTACCTGTTCATGATCCGCGAGATCGCCGGCAAGCCGAGCAAAGAAGTGCAGCACAGCGTCTACCTGTTCCTGGCGCACATCGCGGAACAGCAGCCGTATGCCGATTCCCTGCGGCGCATCGATGAATTGCGTACCGACTCGCCGGCGATGGCACTGGACTTGTGGATCGTGTCCGATAGCGGCAACGTGCTGGCGGCCAACACGGCCGCGTCGCCGCCCGCGCGCTTCGCTCGCATGCCTAGGCCGCTGCGCGTGCATGAAGTGGTGACGCGTGGACGATTCTTCTCCGGCAGCCCGGCGATTGCCAGCGTGCGCTTGAATGCCGTGGAGCCGACCTACCTGCTGGTGCGCAACCGGGGCACACCGTCGCGCGGCACCTTCCTCATCCTCGCCGCGCTATTCGTGGTCACGGTAGTCGGCGCGATTTTTTCCGGGCTGTTGCTGGTGACGTTCTACCTGCGCGGACGCTCGCAGCAAGTCAAGCAGGTGATCGCGCGCATGGAGTCTGGCGATCTTGGCGCGCGCTTCGTTTCCGACAAG
>DASVLM010000507.1:0-7830 GCA_036384875.1 Noviherbaspirillum sp. | reverse complement strand
GGGTCCAAGTCACCGAAGTATTCGGCTCCGACTGCCTTCGTCTCACTTATTGTCTGGTCGAGTGCGCGCCCCGTAAGTTGAAAGTTCTGCCCGTCGCCATAGATGACAGCAGAGTATCTTAGTGCGGTTTGGTTCCACTCGCCAAAGCTCCAGTACGTGTTGTGATTCTCGACAACCAGAACCGGCCGACCTGGCGCATTGGCAGCGCGATATGGCAAGGGCTGCGGCACCCGAAAGCACCCAAGCGTTTCCAGCGGCATCCGGCCCGCAAAAAGTGTGTCACCAGTGCACATTGCGTCCAGCCGCTTCTCATCGCCGTATATCTCGAGAGAGCGCTCTTTGATGGGCGCTCGCATGAACTTGCCGCGCCGGTGCAACAAAAATTCGTTGATCGGCAAAAGTGCAGCTAGCTGTGTGGGTGTGAGTTCGGTCCAAAACCCGAGTTCGGGAGCCCAGACCACGTCGGTCAGGTCAGGAAGTTGCCTCGCGGGCTGCACCCGGACCATTGTGATCCACTTCGGAAGCGGGGGCGTGCCGGCCGTTTCCCAGCTTCCGGCAGCGGGTAGCGTCAGCGCTCCCTGAGCGGCCAAGGCTTTCAACTCTTCGAGCAACTTGGCATTTCTTTCGGGCGTGTTCTGAACATCCGGGTAGAGCGCGAAGTAGTGGTGCCTCAAGGCTTCAAGATGGATCCGTTTTCGAGGATATGCCTGCAATGCCGCCAGAAATTCATTCAAGCTTCCACCTCATCAGGGGTTTCATTGAGAAAGTAGTTCGCTATTTCCAAATGCCATCGGCGCGTCTTCGTGTTCTGCCCCGCCTTGCGCAGCCGAATGAAGCGCTGGAACTCGCCGATGGCGTTGTAATCCTGCATGGCCGTTGCGAAGATGAGGTGCACGTTCATGGCCGCGGCAAGCAATCGCTGCGCTCGCCACATCGCCGCCGAGGTCGCCTTGGCAAATGGGTTGTCAAGAATAAGAGGACCGCCTGCCATACGCTGAATATGGGCATGGTTCTCTGCGCGTAGCTGATTGATAAGCAGAAACAGGAACATGGCCATGACAACGCCCTCGCCGCCGGAATTGGAGATACGGTCGACCGGCACGTACTGCTCGGTCTCTTCGACGGACATCTTGAGCACTTGAAGGCCCAGCGGTCTGCCGTAAACCCGCAATACCGCATCAGCAACAAGATCGGTGCCACGGGCGGGAAAGACGTTCGTATCACTCAACACGTTCAGATATTGATCAAGTACTTGACGCCGAGTGTCTACGGATACCGAACCGAAGTTGGCGCGCATCTTCAACACAGCTTTGCCTCCGACATAAGGAGCCGCCGCCGGCACGCATTTGTCGCTGCTTACGGCACGGCTGAGCGTCGAGATGGCGTTTCGAACTACGCCGAGAAGCTCCTCAGTACACGCATCGAAGTCCTTCTTCATCGAGTCCAATGTCGATTGCGTGGTGGCGATGCGGTCGTCCAGATGCTCCAGCAAGCGTTTTGCATCCGTGCAGGCGGAGTCGAAGTCGTTCTGCAGCATTTGCTGCGCGACGAGTTCGTCAACTTCACGGAACGCAGGCGCGGCGGCGGCTGATTTCAGTGCTTCGAAACTTTTGCGTGCGGCAGATTGCAGTTTCGTGACCCCTTTGTTCCGCGTGTTGTACTCAGACAGCAAAACTTTGGCCTGCGTGGTCGCATCAACATCGAGAGTGATCGGTTGCAAGCTTGGATTTTCCAAAATGGCGCCGATGCGTGCCCCGAATTCTGCGGCAATAAGTTGCGGGTCGGGCTTTTCAGGCAGATCCAGGCTAGCGCGTAACATGGATTCCGTACTCTCATCCTGTTTGGCTTCCGCAAGTTTGGCGGTCGCGCGGCTCGCGGACCGGTTCGCTTCTTCATTGGCTGATTGCATTCGGCCGATTGCCGCGTCGATATTGCGTTGACTTTGCTCAATCAATTCGGCCAGGGCTGGAATTTCAAGCGTTTCGAGTGTCGGTCTTGCCGCCGGTATGCGCGCCTTGTTCGCGGAATGCCATTTCGACGAGTCAGCGCTGGCCACCTTGAACTGTGCGGTAGCTTCAACTTGTTCGGCTTTTGCGGGCTGAAGCTGCCGCGTAACGCTTTCCAGCTCTACAGCGTGGTCGATATCGATGAATGGATCGAGTTCCGAAACCTGGACAGTGGGGAAATCGCTCTTCAATTGACCACTCTTGGACGCGCGAAGCGCTTGGCTGCTCTGCATGCGCTCGCTTAGCAACCCGAGTTTATCTTGTTCTTCAGTCAGGTAGAAATCGAGCGCATCCTTGTACATGTCGCGTAATGTCGACAGGGGGCGCGGATTCTGCGCAAGTTGTTCCTGCGCGGGGTATTCCTTGTCGTAGTAGGCAATCTTCGATAGTTCAGCCGCCAGGACGCCCCGTTCGTGCTTGAAGTCGACCGTGAGAGCATGCTCCGTGTCGTGCTCTGCCTGGATCGTTTCAAGTCCGGCTTCGGCAACCGCCTTACTTGCTTGAGCTTGTTCGATTCCTAAGCTCAGGTGTGCAATGCGATCCAAGCGGGCGTCTCGGCCAGCCTCGTGCTCGGTTTGAAATGTGCGCATTGTCGCCGCAGCCTGGCGCGACTTGTTGTGCCGGTCATCGGCCACGCCAGCAAGTCTGTCGTCTTCGGCGGCGAGTTCGTCATGCTCACTCGCTTCGAACGAGAGGTTTTCCGCTCGCGCGATAGCCACCGTTTCATCCTCGAGCAGCGCTTCGCGATTCGCCGCCGCCTCAGCGAGCTGTCCGCCGCCATAGCTCATGCCGAAAGTTTGCAATTCCTGCACCGCCTTAAGCGTGCTTTCGTAGCGTGCCTCGTAGTCTGCACGGCGTTGCTGTTCGGTCTCGAGTCGCACGGTGAGCGATGTGCAGAGACGCGAGGCAGCTTCCACGTTGAATGCGGAGTCGTCTTCCGGAGGAACTACTATCAAATCGTTCTTGTCAGCTATCGTATCGAGCGCTGCGATCGAAATGGTAATGGGCTGGGTCGGACGTCGCTCGCCCCAGACAACCTGTCGCGCCTTGTCGAGCTCGCCTTGTACCACGCACACGCCAGCGTAGCGCGCCGGATTGCTGAGGACCAAAGTGCGGGCACGCTCCACGTCAGGAAGTGTACGTGCGATGTATTCATTGAATGCCCGAGCCGAGCGCAGCCCGGCTTGGTGAAGGACCTGTACCACCAGCGCCACATTGGGGTCGTGTCCTGACACTCCGGTGGTCTCGATGGCTTGGCGCGTTGCGTTCAACCCGGCTAGTCGCACGTCAGCGCGCGAGATCTGCCGGGCCGATTCCGCGACGACCTCGACGAGGCGATGCTCCAGGATTGGCGACAGAGGGTCGGCCCGATCCGATTCGACCGCGCTCAGCAACGCAGGAAGCTGGGACAGCCGTTCGAACTCGACTTCGCCAGCCGCGATATAGGCTGAGAGCGACTTAGCTTGTTCGCGGGCCTGGGCGGCGGCGACTTGCTCTTGCGATGCAGCTTCACGGAGCGCCTTGGCCTTGGCACGCCGGTTATCACGAGACAGGCGCAGGGCATCGCGTTCGGCGGCGTGCGCTGTGGCCTGAGCGTCATGGCGTGCAAACGCATCCTCAGCCTGTTCCTGCTCATCCAACAGCAGTCCATCCCGCAACAGAGTCGCTCGCCGGTTGGTGCGGGCCTCCTCGGCTGCTTGCAGCTTGGTTCTTTCCTGCATCAGCCGCAATTCGTCCTGATCGGCCGCGTTCTTTTGGTTCTTCAGTGCCGCGCGGCGCTCGTTACGTTCGGTGACACGTTCGCCCAATGCACGAAGCTCCGCTTCCAACCGTGTTTCTTCCGACCGGATTGCACGGCGCAGCAGCGCGCCCTGAATATCCACATGGTCGCGTGCGGGCTTGAGATCGGCGCGGTGGGCCTCGGCGAGCGCCTCTTGCTCGCGGATCTGCTGGTCGATGCCCAGAATCTCCTTCTGGATGCGGCCGGCCTTCAGGTATTGCTCCCGCTGCTCAAGCGTTCTGACCGCCGAATTGGCAATGTCCTTGCGGGCAGAGGCTGCCGCCACGGATTTCTGGTGCCACACCCAGGTAACAGCAAGAAGGTCATTGCTGTGCAGCTCGGATTCTCTTGCTGCCGCCTCTGCTAGGTTTCGCTGGCTGCGCTCGAATCCGAGTTCCGTCTCGTATTGAGCATGCCGATCGAGGGCGCGCGCCTGTAGGGCCAGTACCAGTTGCGCGCCTTGAGCAGTCAACGCCCGTTGGCAGACATATGCCTCCACGTACTGTTGCGCCGCGTCGGCGAACGCGTTGAGCGAGGCTCTGAATTTGGTTAGCTCGTCGCGTCGCCTTTCGAATTGGGGTTTGCGCCGATGTTTTTCACAGACGGCAACCACCATGGCGCGTGCCTTGTCGGCCTTTTCCGAATCGCTTGTCAGGTGTAGGAACTTGCGCAGGAATTCGGGTTCGGTCTTGAAGTCGAGGAAACCGGCATCGAAGCCGCCTTCCTGGGCGGAAAAGTTCAGTTGGATACGCAGCATGTCCAAGTCGATGAGTCGCTCGTCCTTGAGGTGGCGCTGCCACTCGGCTTGACGGTTGTGGCTCAAGTAGACGTTGCCCGGATGCTGCTTTTGGAGGATATGCAGCCAGCGGGAGAAGTCCGCCATCGAGCCAGGTGGCGTAGCCGTCAGTCCAGGCGCCGGAATGTCCTTGAAGGAAATGTTCCCTCGCTCCTCGAAACTGAAAAACATCCGGTCGACGTCAGGCGGATCGCTGGTCGAGCGCACCGCAATCGCCTGGCCCGTGATGAGCCGGTAAGAATGGCCGCCAGCCGTGCGCGAAGGCATGAGCCACTCGACGATAATGAATCCCGGAACGCCGTCGTGGGTGAAATACTGAGAGAAGCTGTTGTTCTTGGACTGCAGATGCTTGAGGAAGCGCTCCTGGGAGGTCTCGAAGCAGGAGAAGATCAATCCCAGCAGCGTCGTTTTGCCCCCGCCATTTTCGAGGTTGATGATGGAATCGGTTGGCTCCCCGGTATTCGGATCGGTAAGGTCGAAGGTCAATCCTTCGTACCAGGCAGTGCGGTAGCCGCAGTTTGCCAGATGGACGCGGGTGATTTTCTGCATTTCGCTCGATTTATGTCAGATAGTGGCGAGTTGGGCCATTTCATACAGACGCCGCAATGCCAGTTCACGAAGCTGAACACGGAACCGGTGAGTCGGCGTATATGTTGCGGCGATGTCGTCGTCGGCCTCGCGATCCAGGCGTACGAGCCCGTTTTGCAACATGTGGTTGAGCGCAAGTTTCACCACGCCAACCACGGAGGCCGCAGACGCGCGTTGGCCGGCCGGGATCGCTACGGGCAACGCGGCGATAGTTTCCCAGCCCGGAGCTAGCTCCGGCGGAATGCCTGTGGGTAGTTCGCTAGTCTCCTTGAGGCGCCGGGCCAGAGCATATAACGTGTCGCGGCAGGCCGCCAGGGATGAAGGCGGCGGCGAATAATTGTCGTCGTCCAGTACATCGGTAGTCGGGAAGAAGACTGCGGCAATGGCGACATGCGCTAAGACGAGCGTGGCTTTCTGATCAACGGACATGCCGGCCCGGATGTCTCCTAGACGTACCGAGAAGCGGCTATCACGCGAGGCTGGCACTATCATCAGGCCGCGGCTTTCGCTGGCATCCAGGATTTGAAGTTCCAAGCCACTGGCAATATCTTCGACCTGTCGATGAAACGTCGGGTCGGCGCGATACAACGCCAGCAGCTCGCGGTACTCCGCGTCATTGACAGGCGACAACGTCGTGTGCAGAGCCTTATAGATCAATCGCGCTGCATTGCGCACACTGGCTTCTAGCGAAGTCATGCCATGCCTCCCTTCGTGGTGAATTCAAGATTGCTACCCTGCGCCACATCGAGGTAATAGGTTTCGCCTGTCAAGCGAACACTCACCATCTTGTGCTCCGCCTCGGAGGGGGCGAAAGTCTTGTACAAAATCAAGACCATACAACGACGCAGGGTTTTGTTCATCCCCGCATCTTCTGCCGCCTCAAGCAGCTGGTCGAGTCGCCAGATTGCCCGGCGCTCGAACATGGCGGCAAGCCAATCGTTGGCTTGCTGAATCAACGCTTGAGGAAACTGGTCCGGCCGCGGCGCAAATTTTTCCAGCTCGCCATCGTCCTCTTCTGCCACGACGTCGTCGGGCCGTTGCTCCAACAGTAGTGCAAACACCGAGTTAAGGTCGTAAATCCTCGGCATGCTTGGAGGATACAGCGCGCTGATAATATTGTCGGCCTGATCCGCCAAAACACTTGTTCGAAGGTTCAACAACTGAGGCAATAACTGAGGTTCCAGATCCGGTAGACCGGTGGGCCGGCGTGCCCGGAAAACAGCACGTTGGGCTTCGATGAAGAGTTCGGGCGCGACGTTGATGTCGGTGACGAGCTGCAACCGGATGAGCCCGGCTCCGCGCAGTGTCTCTCGCAAGTCAACCAGGCTTTCCCGCGTTTGGAAGTCGCTGGCGTCGAGTAGCGCCCCCTGCACTGCATCTTCCATACGCGCATCTTCGGCCTGCCGTTTGCGGACATGGTCCCGCGCCGAATCCAGGCGCCCCGTCATGTCTCGCGACCAGTTCACGCTGCCGGGCGCCCGATAGGCTTGGTAGAGTCGGTCCCGAATCAACTGCCGATACTCGAGTGACAGCTTGCGCGCTCTTTGCGCAATGTCCAATGCCGCCTGGAAGCTGCCGCGCTGCACCAGCAATTCGAGCATCTTCTCCATGAGCTCCTGTGCGTCTTCAGGAGAAAGGTCCAGCATGCCGAGATATGCCAGGTAGCCTTCTTGCGTGGGGCGGTATCGATAGACGTCATCCAAGTCTGGCTCGAATCTTACAAGTCTAAAGCGGTAGGCGCGGGTTGCCATCGACGGTGCATCGAAGTAGTCGAAACTGAACTCGCGGTGGTTATTTGCCTTGTTGTCCAGAGCGTCGAGCACCATCTCGCCGATGCGACGCGCGTGCGACGCGGTGAGTTCAGGCTTCATACGAACGGCGATATCGGCCAGATGCGCAAGGACTTCGCCCGAAGTGCTGCCGCTTGCAACCGTCGTGGCTTCCATCATAAGATCTAACGCCGAAAGCGCGAGGTAATGCGTGTCGACCCCTTGCACCGCCCTGCGAAAGGCATCGTCGTTGCCCAACATTTTGTCCCGCTCAAGCTGGAACACTGGGCGCAGAAGCAGCAGGTTACGCTGTTGGCGAGACAGATTAAGCAGTCCGGACGACTGCGTCCGCGTGAATCCGTTGGCGTCAACTGTCGGCGGCTGATCGGCGGCCCAGGCCGCTTTGCCAGCACTGGCATCATCGGCCGAAGGCAAAGTTGAATCCCTTTCCCGCGCGCTTCGTCAACATTTCAAAAACTTATTCCAATGGTCCGATGAAATACGTTGCTCTGCTTCGGCGAGAGTGCGGTAGGCGACACTTCACCGAAGTTGGCGCTTGCAGGCGGATGGCTACTCGTATCTGAAGCGAACGTCAGTGAAGACGACAAAACCCCGACTGCCGTACGCAGAACGGCAAATTGAATACGCATAGTCCTCCCCCATCGAACCGGCGATCATTTTTCCCGTCAGTATGTCGACGGTTTCCTCAAGACCAGCTTTTTGCTTTTTGCCAATGATGCTCTCACGGGATTGACTAAGGTTCAACTGTCAGAAATACCAGGTTGGTACTACCGTAGGCTCAACACGACAGGGCGTCAATCGGAAGGCGATGCAAAGGCAACGAGCTGGTAAGCGACCCATATTGGCGCGATAGGCGATTTGAAAATTATG
>DASVLM010000506.1:0-4176 GCA_036384875.1 Noviherbaspirillum sp. | reverse complement strand
GGCCTGACCCTGACCAACGGCAGCGACACCGTTGCGATTGCACCGGGCGCCACCAGCTTCACCTTCCCGACCAAGGTGGCAGACGGTTCCGTCTACGGCGTGGCTGTCCTCACCCAGCCGGCGGGCCAGACTTGCACTGTGACCAACGGTACGGCCACGATGGGTTCGGCCGACGTCACGAACGTCCAGGTGAACTGCATCTGATCTGCCTGATCTGAAACAAGCGACCGGGGCCGCCATGCGCGGCCCCGATTGTTTTCGGAATCGCGGTTTGCCGGTACCTCCCTGCCGGCAAACCACGATTCCGGTAGAATTTTCTTTCGCACAGTACGCACACCTTGCGCACCTTGCGTTCCCGAAATCAATAATCCGTAACAAGAAAGCAGGGCAGGCCGCTTACCCGGCGGACTGCTTCGGCATGCGCGACCCGCGCAAGACACTTCATGACCCTGTCCAAGCTCATCGGCACCTTCGTGCGCAAGCACTGGCTTTCCTACGCCTCTGCCGGTCTCATGCTCGTCGTCATCGCCGTGCTCACGGTATCGATTCCGCGCAAGGTTGGCGCGGTGGTCGATGCGCTGGTAGCGCACCGGCTCGGCGGGAGCGAATTGCTGGTGCAACTCGCCTGGCTGGCGGCGATGGGTCTGACCATTTATTTCATGCGCGTCGGCTGGCGTCTGCAGTTGTTCGCCGCTGCCTACCAGTTCGGCGTCGAGCTGCGCACGCGGCTGTATTGCCGGCTTTCCCGGCAGGGACCGGATTTTTACCAGCGCCAGCGCACCGGCGACCTGATGGCGCTCGCCACCAACGACGTGGATGCCATCGAGATGGCGGCCGGCGAAGCGATGCTCGCGGCCTTCGACGGCTCGCTCACGCTGGTGATGGTGCTGGCGATGATGTTCCTCGGCATCGACTGGCGGCTGGCCCTCGTTGCCCTCCTGCCGTTTCCTTTCATGGCGTACGCCTTCTGGCGCATCTCCGGCCATGTGCACGACGCCTCTTCCGATTCGCTCAACCGCTTCAGCGACCTGAACGACCACGTGCAGGAAACCCTGTCCGGTGTGCGCACGCTGCGCGCGCTCGGACTGGAAGACCGCAGCGCGAAACAGTTCGCGCAACTGGCAGAAGACGCGGCGCGCGCCAACTTCGTTGCGCAGCGCTGGGAGGCATCGTATGAACCGGCCGTCGGCATGACGCTTACCGCAGCCTCGACGTTCGCGCTGGCGCTCGGCGGCTATCTCGTCTGGCACGGCAGCATGAGCATCGGCGCGCTGACCAGCTTCGGCATGTACCTCGGCCAGCTGATCTGGCCGATGTTCGCCGCCGGATGGGTGCTGGCCCTCATCGAGCGCGGACGCGCTGCATGGGGGCGCCTGCGGCCGGTGCTGGAAGAAGAGCTGGTGACGCAGGACAGCGGCGTCATTGCGCAGGTCGAACCCGCTGTGCTGGAAGGAAAGGACTTGTCTTTCATTTATCCCGGCCAGCTCAATCCGGCACTCGATAGCGTCTCATTCCGGCTGGCACCGGGCAAGACGCTCGGCGTGGTCGGCCCGACCGGCGCCGGCAAGTCCACCCTGCTGCGCCTGCTGTTGCGGCAATACGCGCCGCGCACCGGCGAGCTGCGTTGGGGCGAGCATCCGCTGCCGGCGTACCGGCTGGATGCCTTGCGTGCGGCCGTCGCCTGGGTACCGCAGGAATCCTTCCTGTTTTCGGCATCCATTGCGGAAAACATTGCCCTCGCACGTCCCGATGCGACGCCGGAAGAGATCGAGCAGGCCGCAAGGCTGGCCGCGATGCACGACGACATCATGCGTTTTCCGCAAGGCTACGACACACCGGTCGGCGAGCGCGGCGTGACGCTCTCCGGCGGGCAGCGGCAACGCGTGGCAATCGCGCGCGCCCTGTTGGCAGGCAGCCAGTTGCTGCTGCTGGACGATGCGCTGTCGGCTGTCGATACCGGCACCGAGGTGCGCATCCTGCAGCACCTGCGCGACGTACGCACAGCCCACACCGCCATCATCGTCAGCCATCGCCTCTCCGCGGTGGTCGACGCCGACCGCATCATCGTGCTCAAGCATGGCCGCATCGTCGAAAGCGGGCGGCACGACGAGCTGCTCGAACGCGGCGAATGGTATGCGCACCAATGGCGCTATCAGCAACTGGAGGCCAGCCTCGATGCGCTCTGATACCCGTGAAGCCCTGTCGCTGCTGCGCAATGCGGCGCAGCCGGAACGGCACCACTTCGT
Source organism: Noviherbaspirillum sp. (assembly GCA_036384875.1). Lineage (GTDB taxonomy): Bacteria > Pseudomonadota > Gammaproteobacteria > Burkholderiales > Burkholderiaceae_D > Noviherbaspirillum. The sequence continues at coordinate 1,930 of DASVLM010000506.1, read as the reverse complement.
CCTTGCCGTCGTCTGGCTGCTGTGCGCAGCCGGCCTCGAAGTGCTCGGCCCCATTCTCGGCAAGAACTTCATCGACAACCACCTGCTGCCACGTCATCTGGATGTGCCGCGCATGGCTGCGCTGCTGGTTGGCGCGTTGGCCTGCGGCTGGCTCGCAACCGGCCTGCGTTACCTGCAGCTGGTGCGCCTGTCCGGGCTGGCAATGCGCTCGGTGCGGCGCTTGCGCGAATCGGTCTACAGCCACGTGCTGCGGCTGCCGATGGCGTTTTTCGACAAGGCCATCACCGGGCAATTGGTGAGCCGCGTGACCAACGATACCGAAGCGGTGAAGACGCTCTACATCCAGGTGTTGTTCGTCATGCTCGACAACACCATCCTGCTGCTCGGCACGCTCGCGGCAATGGCGTGGCTGGACTGGCGGCTGATGCTGATCGTTGCGCTGCTGGTGCCGGCGGTGATCGTCATCGTGCGGCTGTACCAGCGCCGCAGTGCGCCGGCCGTCACGCGTGCCCGCGCGCTGCGCAGCGACATCAATGCGCAGATGGCGGAATCGATCGGCGGTATGAGCGTGTTGCAGGCGTCCAATGCGGCACACCGCTTCGCCACGCGTTTCGGCAATACCAATCGCAGCTATTACACCGCGCGCCTGGCGGAGCTGGGCGCCAATGCCTGGCTGCTGCGCCCGGCGCTCGACCTGCTCAACACGCTGCTGCTGACCGCCGTAGTCTGGAGCTTCGGCCAGCGGCAATTCAGCGCGGTCGAAGTCGGCGTCCTCTATGCTTTCATCGCCTACATGGCGCGCGTGGTGGAACCGCTGGCCCAGATCACCACGCAGTTCAGCCAGCTGCAGCAATCCGTGATCGCCACGGCGCGGGTCAATGCCCTGCTGACGGAGCCAACCGCCGGCAGCGCCAACCAGGGCGATGCACGCATCACGGCAGGCGCCATTGCCGTGCGCGACCTGCATTTCGGTTACGACGCCGCCGTGCCGGTGCTGCATGGCCTTTCGCTGGACATTCCCGCTGGCGCGTTCTATGGCATCGTCGGCCATACCGGCAGCGGCAAGTCGACGCTGCTGTCGCTGCTGCTACGTTTCTATGATGCGCAATCCGGCAGCATTGCGATCGACGGCATGCCGCTGGCAAGCCTGAGCGATGCGTCCTTCCGCGCCGACGTCGGCCTGGTGCCGCAGGACCCGTTCCTGCTGGCAGCCAGCGCCCGCGACAACATCGACATGGGCCGCGGCCTCGATGACAGCACGATCGAAGCCGCAGCGCGCGCGGCCAAGGCGCACGACTTCATCTGCGCGCTGGAACGCGGCTACGACACGCCGCTAGGCGAGGGCGGCGCGCGCCTGTCCACCGGGCAGAAGCAACTGCTCGCGATTGCACGCGCGCTGGCCGGCGAGCCGCGCATCCTCTTCCTTGATGAAGCGACTTCTCACATCGACAGCGAAACCGAGCAGCTGGTGCAGCGCGCGCTCGATGAACTGCGCGGTAACGTGACCATCGTCGCCATCGCCCACCGCCTCTCGACCATCCGCCATGCAGATCGCATCATCGTGCTCAACCATGGCCGCATCGCGGAGTCCGGCACGCACGAGGCATTGATGGGTAGCGAAGGCGGCATTTACCAGCGGCTCTACCTGCTGCAACAACTGGAAGACTAGAGCAGTTTGCTGATCAGCGTACGGGGCCAATCTCGGGCCTTGGCTCCCGTACACTGACCATCAAACTGCTCTAGATTCCGGCAATCGGCATGCTCGGCTGCATTGCCGCGCGCTGCACAATCAGGTACGCCGCTCCATCGAACGCTTGACGAGGTAGGTGCCCGCCAGCACCGCGCCGGCGGCAACCAGCATCGATTTGCCCGGCATGCCGCGCACCATGTTGTACGCGATGGAAGCGGCACACGGACGCAGCAGTTGCAG